>NZ_DIJR01000025.1:171772-274257 GCF_002421245.1 Sphingobacterium sp. UBA5639 | reverse complement strand
GTCAAGGGCTTCTTTCGTTTAGGTACTTTCCTTGTGAAGTATCTCGCCTGTTCTAGAACTCCCATATCTAGTTTTTTTGTATATTGCTGTAAATATTACTTACTGGCCGTATGAGAATTTGTTTGATCATCGTCTGTCTTCTCTTGTTGAATGTGAGATCAGGTATTTGCCAAGATAGACAGGATTACATTTTTGTTTCTTATCAAAACTACCTTCCAACCCCGAAGATAGGTATTATCGATTTTTATAGGCAGTTAAATGAAAAATGGAAACGTGATATGGATATGCTTAATGATGAGGCTCATGTTGGATTCGAGGTTTATAAGGATAGCACTATCAGAGTTGTTTCTAGCAATTTTGGTCATGTAGATAAGACTGAAGAAATGAATCAAAAATTTTCGTCCATATCAAAGTGGATACCGGCAAATAAAGATGGTAGATCGACCAATATAGCGCGTGAATATATCATTCATCTTGGGGAAAGGTCCTCTATTGGGGAATTGGGGACATATACGCGGAGTAAGGATACAATGGTTGTCATCGATCCAGGTCATATCCAATTTATTGGCGGCAAATGGTTGAATGCACTGTATTATCAAACACTTGATTATTTTTATACAAATGGCAGGCTAAAAAGAATTGAAATATTGGTTTCAAGAAATAGGAATAGGTTTTATGGCTATTTGTCATTTAAAGAATTTGAACAATTTTTCGTATTCTATTACGGTTTACCTACTTATTATGATAATTCTCCCAGTTTAGCTGTTAAAAGCAGTTATTTTGATTTGGAGAATGCAGTTAAGGATAGTTTGTATAAATTATCTTGGGAAGATTTTCGTGATGGCCGTATCAGTTTAACATTTGATCCTGAGAAAATAATGGTCACATATGATTTTTATTGAGTAACTTTGCAGCGGAATGGGTACATTATTGGACAACGGAATTAAACCGTATAATCATTACGGGGCTTATTTAAAGCAAAAGTATAACGGACAGAAAGTGTTTAAAGTGATTGTGGATGGTAATTTTACCTGCCCCAATCGTGATGGTAGTAAGGGCTATGGTGGTTGTACGTACTGTAATGTAGATTCTTTTACACCGGATACTGCCCGGAAAATTCCTTCTATACGCGAGCAGGTGGAATCGGGTATTGAAAGAGCACGTAATAGCTATGGCGCTGAGAAGTTTATTATTTATTTCCAGCCAAATACAAATACATATGCGCCGACTCATCTACTGAAGATGATGTATGATGAGGCTTTAAGTATTGATCCTGAAAATACTTTGGGTCTTTCTGTGGGTACACGTCCTGATTGTTTGGATTTTGAAAAGATTGCATTGTTGGAGTCTTACACAGATCGTTACGATGTAGATTTGGAGATGGGTATGGAATCTATCTACAATGATACATTGGAGCAGATCAATAGAGGCTGTTCTCACGACGAATTTGTTCAGGCCATGAATATGCTGAAAGATACTCCGTTGGAGCTTTGTGTGCATACCATCTTTGGCTTCCCGTGGGAATCTGAAGAAATGATGTTGAAATATGCAGATGAAATCAACCGCTTTCCACAAATTAAATTTGTGAAGTTGCATCACTTACATATTGTAGAGGGATCTATTATGGGCGTTAAGTTCAAACGTGAGCCTTTTGAACTTTTCTCGATAGAAGGTTATACGGAATTCTTAGCAAAGTTTATTCCTCGATTGCGTCCTGATCTGATCATTCAACGTATTTTCGGGATTGCAGATAAAGAATTGTTAATTGCTCCGAATTGGGGCTTACCGAAATCAGGTATTCAAACATACATCGATAAGGGATTGGAAGCACGTCAGGTCGTGCAGGGGAGTCTTTTTTAGCCGTTCCTAATATTTTATACTCTTTTGATAGATCATTGTATGCTATCGCGTTTAATGAATATATTCAGCGCTATAAAAACAGCAAAGGCTTCTCTAATGAAGCCTTTGCTGTTTACCTACAAAAAAAGGGTACGATTACCATCTTTATTTAGCCCTCAACAATTGTTTTTAGATCGGCTGGAGAGTAATTGATGGATTTTAACGTTTTATTGTCAGCTGTTCTGAATACCAGAAATTTGCCATCAACTTCTTTATAATAGGATTCTACACCTTTTAATTTATAGTGCTCCTGTGTAGCGATGGCTTCTGCTTCGTCTTTACATGCTTTGCTCATATTGGAACGTTGAACTTCATCAAAAAGAGCAGAGAATTTATCTTTTAAACCAAATTCTAATACCGCTCCAGCAAGTACATATTGAATGTCACATAGCGCATCTGCAATCTCGACCAAATCTTTATCCCGGATGGCCTCTTCTAATTCTTTTAATTCCTCAGCGATCAACGATACCCGTAAGGCACATCTTTGTTCAGATGGAATAGTAGGCGTGTCTAGGATTGGATGTTGGAATGTTTTATGGAATTCCGCAACGGATGAAAGTGTTTTCGGATCAGTCATATTCTTTGTTTTATTATTTGAAAGAGCAAATATAAAAAATAAAGGACGCTTAACTGAATGACCGTCCTTTATTTTTATTTATCTGCTTAAGCGATTAAATCAGGTGCTTTAACTGCACGATTTCACGCTCTTCTAAATATCTCCAACGGCCACGTGGAAGGTCTTTTTTCGTTAAGTTTGCATAAACCACACGATCCAATTTAACGACTTCATATCCTAATGACTCAAAAATACGACGTACGATACGATTTTTCCCCGAGTGGATTTGGATACCGACTTCACGTTTCGATCCGCCTTGAACATAGCTCAAGTCATCTGGTTTAATTACACCGTCCTCTAATTCGATACCAAAGCTGATTTTGTTAAAATCGCCTTGTGTAAGGCTTTTGTTTAACTCGACATTGTAGATTTTGCTGATGCTGTTGCGCGGGTGTGAAAGTTTTTCAGCAAGACTACCATCATTTGTCATCAAAAGTAGTCCTGTTGTGTTTCTGTCAAGACGACCAACAGGATAGATTCTTTCTTTTGTCGCTTTAGAAACAAGTTCCATTACGGTATGACGCTCCTGCGGATCATCTGTAGTCGTGATATAATCTTTTGGTTTGTTCAACAAAACATAAACATTTTTTTCACGTTTTAGGCGTTCGTTGTTGTAACGGATTTCATCTGTTGCAGGATCCACCTTGGTACCCAATTCCGTAACAGGTTCTCCATTTACCCAAATAACACCAGCAGTGATAAGCTCATCCGCTTTACGTCTTGAACAGATACCAGCATTGGCGATGTAACGATTTAAACGAACTAAGCCGTCATCTTCTGCATCCTCTGCTTTTTTCTTTGGACGTTTAATATATTGTTTATCACCAAAGTTTTTGTTGTCGTCAAAATTTCTACTTTTATCGCCATCAAACTTTCTGTTAGAAGGTCTTGAAGAGTCATTTCTGTCTGAACGTTTGAAACTGTCTCTTTTGTCAAAAGAACGCTCTGATCTATCGAATGATCTTGGGCTGTCATTTCTGTCTGAACGTTTGAAGTTATCTTTTTTATCGAAAGAACGCTCTGAACGGTCAAAAGATCTTGAGGAATCATTTCTATCTGTACGTTTGAAACTATCTCTTTTATCAAAAGAACGTTCTGAACGGTCAAAAGATCTTGAAGAGTCATTTCTATCGGAACGTTTGAAGTTATCTTTTTTGTCAAAAGAACGTTCTGATCTATCAAATTTATTGAAGGAATCTTTTTTGTCAAAAGATCTTGAAGAATCATTTTTATCAAATGAGCGGCCTCCTCTACCAAAGGATTTTTCTGAATTATCTTTTGAACGGAAGGAATTGTTATCTCCTCGGAAGGAAGGTTTGTCTGAGAATTTTTTAGATCCGAATGATCTGTTCTCACGATTATCATCTTTTCTGAAAGAGCCTCTTTCAGATTGGTCATTCGACCCATATGATTTTTTTCCGAAACTATTGTTCTTATCGCCTCTAGATTTGAAACTATCTGAGTTGCCTCGTGACTTTCTGGAGTTGTCATCACGACTGTTCCTTTTATTGCTGAATGGCATTGTGTTTTGCTAAAATGTGAACGACAAAGTTAGGTATAATTTTGGGTTTTGCGAAAAAATCCTTATCTTTTTGTCTTTTCTTGAATTTGCTGCGTTTTTACGATAACAAAGCCGCTTTAAGTTGTCTAGAATGTAACTATTTGTTTTTTAAATAAATAGTGTTTACCTTTGTACCCTTGAATTTGAACCAAGCTATTTTTTGATCGATTGCAGTCGTGGATAGGGTAGCATTAAGGGAGTGAATGATAAGAAAGAGAGTTTTATGTAGTAGTTTGATTTTGTTTGCTTTATTGCTGTCAAAGTTATACTCAACCCCACACAACAATGCTTCAAACGGCGATAAGATCGTTGAACCGAAGCTCGTAGTAGTTCCCGTTCATCATGGGGATGAAGAAGAAAAAAAAGAAAAAAGCAATTCCTTTGAATCGTATATGAATTCATTGACATTTGCCGAAGATTCATTACCGATGGATCGTCCGCTTGTGGAAAGTAAATTGCGTAAATTTTTCAGTCGATTCTCGTTTAAAAAAACAGGATCGTACGATATGCACAAAAAGGCAGAGACCTACTTGCCTATGATTGCAAAGATCCTTAAATCACATGGTATTCCGGAAGATTTCAAGTACATTCCATTGGTGGAAAGTGGCCTTAGTAAAGCTGTTGTTTCATCGAAGGGAGCTGGTGGCTATTGGCAATTTATGCCGGCAACAGCCCGTTTGTATGGATTAAAAGTCAATGGTACGGTAGACGACCGAAAGGATCTTGTTAAATCTACGCATGCTGCAGCGAGATACCTCAAATACCTCTATGGCCAATTTGGTAACTGGACCTTGGTTGCTGCGGCGTATAATGTTGGTGATGGCAGTTTAAGAGGTTCTATAAGAAGACAAAAAAAGGACGACTATTTTGCCTTGAAATTGAATAATGAAACGGGTTCGTATGTGTACAAACTTGTTTCTATGAAGGAAATTATCGAACATCCACAGAAGCATGGCTATTCACGTTATGCCAATAAAGAAAGTGAGACGTTGGATAAGGAACCGAACATGCTGTAAAATAGTGTACTTCACAATAAAAAGGGCTTTCCACTGCATAGTGGAAAGCCCTTTTTATTTTACTGTCTTTAATCAGACCTGTAGTATTGTTCTATTTTTACCTCAGATCGACGATGTCGAAGCCTTTATAATCATTTTTGTTGAATACGAATAGACTACCGGAAAGCGCCTTATTACCTTCCTGAGAAGTTAATGTATACGTATAGCGATTACCACTTTTATCAAATACGGTGGTATCATAGATCAGACTGCTTGCTTTGTTAATGCGCAGCTTGATCTTTGAATAGTTTTTTTTGCTATCAAGAGGACTTAATTCAACAACACTTAGTGTAAGCCCTTTTACCTTTTCTGTATTGGTCAAGGTATATTTAAAACCGGTGGTATAAAAGCTGAATATATTTGTTGGATTGATCTCGTTGGTCGAATTGCTTGCTTCTGAGATTTCAACTTCTTTTTCCGCTTTCATGATATTCCACTGTGTCTTGGAATCCGATATCAATACTTGATTTTTGGTATTGACCTGGTACTTGTTGTTACTCTTGTCCAGGTATATTGTTCCGGCATCAGTATGCGAGCCGCCATTAGCTTGTTTAATATCTAATGAGAAATTGGCCTGTATTGTTTTGTATGCATTGTACTTTTGGCTTACTTTCGTCAGTAGCGCCTTGGCAGCAGCGTCATTTTGTGCATAACTGTTTTGGCTGTATGCCATGATTAGCAGACCTACAATAAACCATACTTGTTTTTTCATCTTAGTTGTCCTTTCTTAACGTCTCCAAAAATTGTTCTAATGAATACTCATCTGGATAAAGCACTTCGCGGGCCTTACTTCCTTCAAATGGACCTACAATTCCTGCAGCTTCCAATTGATCGATGATTCGTCCTGCTCTGTTATAACCCAATTTTAATTTACGTTGGATTAATGACGTAGAGCCTTGCTGATGCATGACAATCAATCGGGCAGCTTCTTCGAACAACTGATCGCGGTCTTTGGGATCAAAATCTACACTACCAGAACCATCTCCGTTTTCGTCTACGTACTCCGGAAGCATAAATGCCGAAGGATAGCCTCGTTGCGCACCGATGTAATCGGAAATTTGTTCAACCTCAGGCGTATCCACAAAAGCACATTGAATACGTATCAAATCACTTCCAGTCGCTAGAAGCATGTCACCCCGACCGATCAACTGATCTGCACCGCCTGTATCTAGAATGGTCCGTGAATCGACTTTCGACAACACACGGAATGCCAGACGTGCAGGGAAGTTGGCCTTGATTGTACCGGTAATGATATTGACAGAAGGACGCTGGGTTGCAATAACCAGGTGAATTCCTACCGCACGGGCCAATTGTGCCAATCGTGCAATCGGTGTTTCGACCTCTTTTCCTGCTGTCATCATCAAGTCGGCAAACTCATCAACAATAAGAACGATATATGGTAAGAATCGATGACCCTCCTCAGGGTTTAATCTGCGATTGATAAATTTTGCATTATATTCCTTTAAATTCCGTACCTGCGCATTTTTTAACAAATCATAACGTTGATCCATTTCTATACAGAGGGAATTTAAGGTGTTGATTACTTTCTTCGTATCGGTGATAATCGCATCTCCGTCGTCAGGCAATTTTGCAAGGAAGTGGCGCTCTACTTTTTTGAATAGAGAAAGTTCCACTTTCTTAGGGTCAACAAGGACAAATTTTAGTTCGGCTGGATGTTTTTTATACAGTAGAGAGGTCAGAATCGCGTTAATACCTACTGATTTACCTTGCCCGGTAGCCCCCGCAACCAGAAGGTGAGGCATTTTAGCTAAATCGGCAATATACACTTCATTTGAAATTGTCTTACCTAAAGCGATCGGGAGATCCATATCTGTTTTCTGAAACTTCTCCGTAGCAAGGACCGATCGCATGGACACCATTTCCGGACTGGAGTTTGGTACCTCAATACCAATAGTTCCTTTTCCGGGCATCGGTGCAATGATCCGGATACCTAAGGCCGCAAGACTTAAGGCAATGTCATCTTCCAGATTTTTGATTTTTGAAATCCGTACACCTGGTTTTGGTATAATTTCATACAAAGTCACCGTTGGTCCTATCGTTGCCTTGATGCTTTCGATCTCGATGCTATAGTTTCTCAGTGTATCAACAATCCTATTTTTGTTCGCTTCGAGTTCCTGTTGATTGATGGTAATTTTACCACCACCATAGTCCTTCAATAAATCCAATGCCGGATGTTGGTAGCCAGAAAGATCCAATTTTGGGTCATACTGTCCGAATTGGGCCACAAGATCACTGGCGGTAATTTCTTTTTCCTCTTTGATATCTTCGACCACCAGACCGGGTACTGCATCGGGTTCAATAATAGCTTCTGGCTCTCGTTGGGGTTCTGCTTCGATTTTCGGCGCTTGATATTCCTGGATTAACGGTAAGTCTTCGGCTTCAAATTCTTCATTTGGCTGATCAATTGTAAAACTGATTGAAGGTGTATTCTCTGTTCTTTCAAGCGGACTATCGTCGAAGGTGAGCACCACTTTGTCCTTCGGATCAATTTGTACTTCGGGTACAGGGTGATGCGTAAAGGCAGGACGCTGAAGTTCTTCCTGTACCTCTTTGTCCCGAGCAGATTGAAATCGCTCATTGATTGACGTTGACCGTTGGAAAGATTCTCGCACCGACTGGATGGAATCATCTTCAATATGAATTTTGTTTCTAAGATTTTGTGGAGCGTATTCATCCTCATCCTCTTCGTCCGTATCTTCAGAGAATGACTTGGATTTCCTGTTACTGAATAGGACAAATTTAAAATCGAGGTTGTAAAGTAAGATCAATGTCGTCAGGTAGGCAAAAGCCAATATACAGCCAACGCCGACAATGCCAACTTGTGCTTCCAGTAATTTATTGGTCCAAAAGCCAAATTTACCCTCGAGCATATGCGGTGTATCGGCCATAAATCCATGCAGGAAGCCTAAAGTTACCGAGATAAAAACGATAGCAACAAAAGAATAGACTACAGTACGGTACAAAGGAAGTAATGATTTCTTGAACAACAAGCGATATCCTAAAATGAATAATACGGGGATAAAAAGAAAAGATGCGACGCCAAACCATTCGTACATGAATTGGTTGGCTAGCAATGCGCCAAATTTCCCTAGTTTATTATCGACAACGGGTAGATCAACAGCTTCATCATGAATTTCTTCTGCGGATCGGAATAATGTCGACCATCCACCATTGGTTTTTGCAATATAACTTTGATCGTCTTCCCAAGTGAATAAGTAGGAGACGAAAGCTGTAGCAAATGCCAATGAAAGTAAGATCAATAAAATCCCTAATATCTTGACAGCCTTTTGCTGTGCATCAGAATAATCTCTTGGTACACTGTTTTTTTGACTTTTTTCTTTTTTAAATGTTGTCGATTCCTTTTGAGGGGCACGTTTGCCGGAAACTGAATTCCCTGTCTGCCTAAATGTATTTCCTTTATTTGACATTGAAAAGCTCACAATTATACTGCTTACAAACTTAGTTATTTTGATAGTATTTTAAAGATGCTGATCGCCTATTATTTTAAGTTTGTCGTTTTTTATGAATGAATAAATTTAGATGTAGCTAAAAAGCTTGATAGGTATAATGGCTAGCAAATACTATGCCCTGCAAGTGGGGTGGGCTAAAGAATATGGGATATGGCTAAAGATTGTTTCTGTTTTTGCCTATTCTTTAGAGTTGCTCTAAAATATGTAGTTTTACGAATAAAATAAGAGATAGCATGAACAAGTTTGAAATACGAAAAGCGACATTAGCTGATAAAGGACGGATTTGGGAAATTATACAACAAGCAATTGCCCTCAGGAAAGAACAAGGTAGCCGACAATGGCAAGATGGTTATCCGAATGAAGATGTGGTTCAGTCGGATATTGATAAGGGCTACGGGCATGTCGTTGAAGTGGAGCGTAGGATTGTAGGTTATGTTGCTATTATTTTTGATGTCGAACCTGCATATAATGATATTGACGGAAAATGGTTAAGTGATGGTTCTTATGTCGGTATACACCGACTGGCCTCGGCGCAGGATCCGCATATGAAAGGTGTGGGGACGGCTATTATGTCCGGGGTGGAAGAGATAGCCATCGATCATGGCGTTTATAGTATTAAGGTGGATACTAATTTTGACAATGGGGGTATGCTGCATGTGTTCGAAAAGTTAGGGTACCGCTATTGCGGGGAAGTACATTTTAGGGGAGCGTCACGCAAAGCATTTGAAAAACTATTAAAATAACCGAACCGATTTCTTCTGCGGAGGAAGAATAACATTGGATTTCATAAAAAAGTCCCTTTTACTTTGTTCAAAAGGGACTTTTTTATGTTTATGGATTATTAAATCAGGATACTGCTGATCATTAATCTGCAATAATCAAGTAGTAATTCTTTTTACCGCGTTGTGCAACAATATATTTATTGTTTACAAGGTGATTGTCCGTAATCGAATCTTCAATATCGGTTGCTTTTTCTCGGTTGATAGAAACGCCGCCGCCCTGAAGCATTTTGCGGGCTTCACCTTTTGACGGAAATACCTGTGTCTGAACAGCTAGTAAATCAAGAATATTGATGCCTGCTGCGAGATCTGCTTTAGCGACCTGAAACTGCGGAATGCCTTCAAATACCTCTAAAACTGCGTCGTGATCTAAGTTGTTTAAGAATTCTAAAGAGCCATTTCCAAAAAGAAATTCAGAAGTTTTGATCGCAGTTTCGTACGCTTCTTCGGAGTGGGTACGAATGGTGATATCTTTTGCCAGTGCTTTTTGAACTAAACGTAAGTGTGGCGCTGCATCATGTTCTGCAATAATGGACTCAATTTCTTCCTGAGGTTTGAGTGTAAAAATTTTGATCCAGTTTTTAGCATCATCATCTGACGTATTCAACCAAAATTGGTAGTACTTATACGGAGAAGTTTTTTTTGGATCTAACCATATGGCACCAGATTCGGTCTTTCCAAATTTCTGGCCGTCGGCTTTTTTGATTAATTGCGTCGTGATGGCATAGGCTGTTCCCTGATCTTGGCGACGGATCATTTCGCTTCCTGTTACGATGTTACCCCATTGGTCCGACCCGCCCATTTGAACTTTACAGTTGTGGTGCTTCCAAAGATAGTAGAAGTCATATCCTTGAATCAATTGATAGGTAAACTCTGTAAATGAGAGACCATTGTCGCCTTCCAGACGTTTTTTTACAGAATCTTTTGACATCATATAGTTAACGGTAATCATTTTACCGATATCACGAATAAAATCCAAAAATTTAAAATCTTTAAACCAGTCGTAATTATTAACCATTTGGGCGTCATTTTCCCCTTCTCCAAATTCAAGAAATTTGCCTAACTGCTTTTTCAGACAAGCGACATTATGCTGTAAGGTAGCTTCGTCCAACAAGTTACGCTCTGCAGATTTGAAAGAAGGGTCTCCGATCATGCCTGTTGCTCCTCCAACCAGGGCAACTGGTTTGTGGCCTGCATTTTGGAAATGGATCAACGTCATGATTTGCGTCAAGTGTCCTACGTGTAGAGAGTCGCCTGTGGGATCAAAGCCGATATAACCAGCGACTTTTTCTTTATTCAGTAAGTCTTCAGTGCCTGGCATAATATCTTGCAACATGCCTCTCCAACGTAATTCTTCTACAAAGCTCATTGTTAAATGGATTTAATTTTTTAATTTACAAGATGCAAAGATAGGAGATTAAGCGTATATTGAGCGAATAATTTCCCATAAAAGCACACGCTAATAAGCTGGTATGAATTTTTTATCACATTTCTATTTTGAACGGTTTGCAACTAATCCCGAACGTATGGTGGGTGGATTGTTACCCGATCTATTAAAAAATGCGGATAAATCCTTTATGCTAAAACCGCGTCAGTATGAAGATGAGCTCTTGGACAATCCTTTACTGGAACAATTGTACATAGGCTGGAACCGTCATATCGAGGTCGATCGTCTATTTCACAATTCACCTTACTTTTTTCATCATACACATCAGCTGAAACTAAAAATCCAGTCTAGTTTAGCCGGGCTGCCTATCCGTCCGTCCTTTATGGCCCATATTGCGTTGGAGCTATTGTTGGATCATATCCTAACACAAAATAAAGCGGTCTCCATCGATAAATTCTACGCTGCACTGGTACATGTCAATGAAGATGCTGTTCGGAAGTTTTTGAAAATTAATCAGCTGAGTGATATTCCTAAGTTTGAAAAGTTCTATCATCAGTTTATTGAGTGGGCGTATATTTATGACTATGCACAGGTAGAAAAAATCGCAGGTGCGCTTTTCAATATTTGTAAGCGATTGTGGAAATTTGAAGTTTCAGTGGAGCAAAGACAGCTTCTGACAGAACAGCTGATTTCCTATTTACATACGCAGATGACCGATTATCAAGAAATTTACCAGTATATTCAATATGAGCTGGTGGACTTTAATTAGTCTGTCAGAAAATACCAATAGTATAAGACCTTGAAAATATTTATTTTCGCATAATTTTAAGTATCAAAAACTAAATTTACATGTCACATAGACTTTTTCGGAAGAAAAGTGTTGATCAGATTCTGCATGACACTCAAAAAGAGGAGGGGACGGGCCTTGCAAAGGTATTGGGGGTAACAGATCTGGTTTCGTTGGGTATCGCCGCTATTGTAGGGGCTGGAATCTTCAGCACAATTGGATTGGCGAGTTATGAAGGTGGACCAGCGGTATCACTCCTCTTCGTTTTTACGGCTTTTGCCTGTGTTTTTACGGCATTGGCCTATGCGCAATTTGCCAGTACAGTTCCTGTGTCTGGCTCAGCATATACATACGCTTATGTGGCCTTTGGTGAGTTGTTTGCATGGATTATAGGTTGGGCATTGGTCTTGGAGTATGCTGTTTCCAATACGGTTATTGCCATTTCCTGGTCGCAGTATTTTGTCTCCATGCTGGAGGGCTTTGGACTCCACATACCGGCTTGGTTGTCCATGGCGCCAGGCTATGCTTATGATGCTGTAGAGAAGATGAACCAACATGGTGCGGCTGCACTGACCGCAATCGACCAACATGGTCTGGATGCTTTTAATAGTGCACCACGAATAGGAGGAATGCCTATTATTTTCGATTTACCAGCAGGTGTCATTACATTTTTGGTTACTTGGTTGGTTTATATCGGAATCAAAGAGTCCCAGAAAGCGAGTATGATTATGGTTATGATCAAGGTAGCGATTATCCTTGCCGTAATTTTTGGGGGTATATTTTTCATTAAACCTGAAAATTGGACACCTTTTGCGCCGAACGGCCTCAAAGGTGTACTCGGAAGTGTGGCCGCGGTTTTCTTTGCCTTTATCGGATTCGATTCGATCTCCACAACTGCCGAAGAGTGTAAAAACCCGCAGCGCGATCTACCTAAGGCGATGATCTATTGCCTATTGATTTGTACTGTATTGTATGTCGCTATTACCTTAGTCTTGACGGGGATGGTTAATTACACCGAATTAAATGTGAAGGATCCGCTTGCTTTCGTGTTTAAATATGTGGGCTTTGACCATATGGCCGGAATTATATCGGTGACCTCTGTGATTGCCATCACCAGTGCCTTGCTGGTGTATCAATTGGCGCAACCAAGAATCTGGATGACGATGAGTCGGGATGGTTTGTTGTGGAAGAAATTTGCGACCATTCACCCAAAATATAAAACACCTTCGTTTGCAACTATTGTAACGGGTTTGGTGGTTGCTATCCCTTCGTTATTTTTTAAAATGGATTTCTTTGTGGATTTAACGAGCGTCGGTACCTTTTTTGCCTTTATACTTGTGTGCGCCGGTGTATTGTATATGGATTATTCGGGTTTATCGGCAAAATCCAAATTTAAAGTTCCTTACATCAACGGTAAGTATTTGGTTGGTGCAGGGCTACTGATTGCTATTGTGTTTATTTTTAGCTATGCGCAAGAGACGATACAGGAGTGGAAATCGCTTACCATCCTTGAAATTCTAGAACATAAAATGTTAGTCATCATATTTTGGTTAACTTGGCTTGGACTGGGGATTTATAGCTTTAAAATGAACTTTTCCCTATTGCCTGTCGTTGGTATTCTGATCAATCTGTATTTAATGACGGAGCTGGGGGCAAGTAACTGGATAATATTTGTGATCTGGCTCGTGATTGGATTGGCTGTATATTTTATGTATGGCTATAAACATTCAAAGTTAAATAAACAGGCGCAAGCCTAGTATAGGAGAAGCGTCGTACAGTAATGGATCAAAGAAAAGGAGCTATCTGCATAAAAGATAGCTCCTTTTTTTTAATATCATGGACTTATTAGAATCTCCATAAAAGGATCCGGCTTACCTTATTACCTTGTTCCATGCGGATCACTTCGGTCTCTTTTACGTTTATTTTCTTTAGTTTGTGTTGTAGAAAGCGAATGTCTTCGCGGTGGGCAACTAATGTTGTGAACCATTTTACTTGATCTTTGTGAAATTGGCTTTCAAAGATCATGCGTGACAAGAACGCTTTTTCACCACCATCGCACCATAACTCGCTTCCTTGTCCAGAAAATGCCTGTGTGACCGGTTTTTCGTCTATTTTAGCGTCTTTGATACCTGTGGTCTTACGGATGGACTGCTGTAAAGCCTCGGTCTGAGAGCTAAAAAATGGGGGATTACAGATCACCACATCATATTTTTCCCCTGGAAGAATAATGTCTTTGAATATGGCCTTCGGATTATTTTGGAGGCGGATCTGTATGCTCTTTTTTAAGCTCATATTTGTCCGTGTTATCTCGATGGCGTTTTTGTATGCGCTCTTGATGATTTCAGACCCTACAAAGCTCCATCCATACTCCTGATGTCCGATGATGGGGTAGATACAATTTGCACCAACACCGATGTCGAGGACGTGGATGTTTCCGCCTTTTGGAATTTCACCATTATTGTCCCTTGCAAGAACGTCTGCGATATAATGAATATAATCTGCCCGGCCCGGAATAGGGGGGCAAAGATTCTCTTTGGGGATATCCCAGTGTTGAATGTGGTAATATTTTTTTAGAAGTGCCTTGTTTAACGTTTTAACAGCATCGGGGTTGTTAAAATCAATGGACTTTACTTTATACGCATTTTCTATAACAAAATCTTTGAGCGAAGGTTCCACTTTGCTCAATTCTTCAAAATTGTAGTTATCGAGATGTCTATTTCTAGGATGTAATTTCTTTTTTGGATTAGCGTCTGCCATGATGTATTATTTGCAACAAAAGTAATGCAATTCTATTGAATAAAAAAGGTGATGCTTGAGCATCACCTTGAGGAGTCTTAATCTTTCCGTATGAGATGGACCTCTGAAGTCTGTGGAAAATTGAGCGGAACCCGTTCAATTGTAACAAAGCTGGAATCTAAACCAAAACCTTTTTCTTCGGACAAACTCATTTTTTTGAGGTAACCATAGATGTCCATAATTACTTTTTCTATCCATGTCATCTGGTTGGTTTTGGAGAGTACTTTTTCCAAAACAACAAACTTAAAGTCACCAGGAATATTGTGTTTACGTAGGGTGTCGTATTGACTGGTGATGTCAATTTCACCTTTTTTCACCATTTCCTCAACTACTTTTCTGAACAGTAGACTGATGCGCTGTTCCTCTCTAAAGCCAAGTTTAAAATCAACCCGTATTAACTTACCCGGGATAAGCTGATCGATTGAATATTCTTTTGTATGTGGATGATCCATCACATCAACGTGGACGAGCCAATATACATCCGCACGTTTTGGCTTTTTATTAATAATTGAATAAATAATTTTAGCCTCTATCTCGGATTTGAAATTTGCACTTGTCAGATAGACCAAATGCGACGCATAGGGAGGGACGGATTTGTCCTCGCTCAATTCGGAGATAATGGGGTAGTATTTATTGATGTTAATGAAGTTAACAAAACGATTTTTAATTTTTCGCGCTGTGTACCAGCAATACATTGTTATATATAGCGCAGTAGCAAGCAGAAGAGTCAACCAACCACCATGGGCTATTTTGACACCATTTCCTATTAAGAAAGTTAGTTCAATAACAAAATAAGCAATCAAAAATACCGCAATTAGTACACGGTTGACTTTTTTCATGGCGAGGAAGTATCCCATTAAAATCGTGGTCATCAATACCGTTAAATTGATCGCAAGACCATAGGCTGCATCCATACGGCTTGATTCTTCAAAAACCCAGATGACAATCATACAGCCGACCCATAAAATTAAATTGATGGATGGTACATACAACTGACCTTTATGTTCACTGGGGTAGCGGATAGCCACCTTGGGCCATATATTCAACCGTACTGCTTCCGAGATTAAGGTATAGGATCCGGATATCATGGCTTGACTGGCGATGACCGCTGCAATCGTCGCGATAGCGATACCGTAGCCTATAAACCAATCGGGCATGATTGAGTAGAACGGATTTTCACCTCCAAGGACGCGTCCTTCCTGTGTCAACAACCAGGCTCCTTGTCCGAAATAATTTAGTATAAGTGTGATTTTTACGTAGATCCAGCTGATACGGATATTGTTTTTACCACAGTGTCCCATATCCGAATACAATGCTTCGGCACCTGTAGTACATAAAAACACGGCACCGATCAGTAATAGCGAATGGGGGTAGGTAATCAAAATATGGAAAGCATAATAGGGGTTGATCGCTTTCATCACTTCTGGTGCGAGGTGAAGATGAGATAAACCGATTACACCAATGATTGTAAACCAGATGGTCATCAATGGGCCGAAAACCTTTCCTACAACAGATGTTCCAAATCGTTGGATAATAAACAATAAGGAGATAATTGTAACTACAATAGGTACTGTAGGTAATCCTGGGAATTTGAGATCCAAACCTTCAATAGCCGAGGATATTGTGATGGCAGGGGTGATCATTCCGTCCGCTAACAAGGTCGCTGCACCGATCATCGCCGGGAAAATTAACCAAGGGGCACGTTTGCGTACCAATGAATAGAGGGATAGGATACCGCCTTCACCTTTATTGTCTGCCCGGAGTGTGATCCAAACATACTTTACTGTTGTTTGGAGCGTCAGTGTCCAAAAAACACAGGATAGCCCGCCCAAGACTAAGTCTTTTTGAATGGCTCCTTGTCCCATGATTGCTTTGAAAACATACAATGGAGAAGTTCCGATATCTCCAAAAACGATTCCTAAACTGATCAATAATCCGGCGAAACTCACCTTATTGATACTGTTGTGATGACTGTTGTCTGCCATTTATCAATTATTTTATTTCAAAATATACTGCAAAAATATACTTTTTGCCTGTACTTTAAGTAGGTACATTTCCTGCGCCAAATTTTAGCATTTACTTTGACATGCGCAAGAGCTGTTAAAATTTGTTAAAAGAAACTTAGAATGAATCTATTTGCTGAAAAACTTTTAAACAAAATACTAACTTTGTTGTTGATAATTCAAATAGTTAGCGTTATATTTGATTAAACCGTAACCAGTATTTGAAGTCTAATTTAACACTATGGGGAGAAATCTACTTAAAGCAGCTTGTTTAACACTTTTATCCGCACTGACATTGTGTAGCGGGTTGACTCGGGTGTATGCAAAGTCTCCTTATGACCATACTATTTCGCAACATATTTGGGACGGCAGTGAGGCATTCGGAGAAGATAATAACATCAAGGAGACAGAGAAACTTATCAATAATGTGAAGGTTTTCTACAATCCGATTGCTGAACAAATAAATCTTTCTTTTAAATTGGCAAAATCGTCGAGTGTGTCTATCAAAGTAATGGATGCATTGGGCAATGAGATTCTCCAATTAATGAATGGTAATCTGGATTCAGGAATTCAAAATCTTTCCTTTGAGCATGGTGGGAAATTAACGACAGGATTTTACTTTGTACGCGTAGTTGCAGGTTCGGAAACCGTGGTGAAAAGATTTTCTATTCGATAAGAAAGTAACATTTTTCGATAAAAAGGTAATTTGTAATGTACGTTCATTCGTATACATAAAACAGCAAAGGGGATCAAATGATCCCCTTTGCTATTTTATGTATAGCTTGATTTGTTAATTTTGGTCTTGTTGTAGTTCTTCGATCCACAGTCCATCATCTTGAATGATCTTGATCAATTCATCTAAGGCATGGGCTGAACTCACATTTTTCTTAACCACCTGCTGACATCTATATAATGTCACTTTATCAGGGCCCGCCCCAACATAACCATAGTCTGCATCTGCCATTTCTCCAGGGCCATTAACAATACAGCCCATGATTCCAATTTTTAAGCCTTTTAAGTGATTGGTACGGCTTCGGATCATCTGCGTGGTTTCTTGGAGATCAAATAAGGTTCTGCCACAGCTTGGACAGGAAATATATTCTGTCTTGGATATTCTGGATCGTGTCGCCTGTAAAATTCCGAACGAAAGTGAGGCGATATTTTCCAATGCCGTTGCCGGAGAGTCAATCCAAATTCCTGAACCTAAACCATCAATTAATAATGCCCCTAGATCTGTAGAAGCGTACAGCTGTATTTTTGATATCGGTTCTTCGGGATTCATAAAATCACCAATGGGTCCTGAGAATTCTTCCGCTAAATAAGAACGCTTGATAATGACAGGATTGTCAATACCGATTTCCTGCAGATTTCGAAAGAACTGTCTTTGATCTGCCATACCGTGCAAGTAATCGGTTTCTACGATAAATACGATTGTTTTGTCTAGCTGTAAGGATTCAAACAATGGGGTTAATAAATCTGAATTACAGATTTTGACCATATTCAGGACTTTATCCTTATTGTCTGACTTTACGAATTCTTCTAAGGTAAAGAGGGGATGAATATTGGTTTGATCGGTAAGTTTTGACCAGGTATTATAGTTATATACTTGCTTCAGATTTGCCGGCATCGTAAAGGATGGTAAACTGTCTGCGAGATAAACAAAGTCTACAGACTGCTCACCCATGTGGTATTTATCTAATAGGATATCGTAGCGATAACCTACTTTGGTAAGGATCTGAGCGTCCTTTAGATTTTCCTTAGAAATGTCGACCACAACCCTAGGTACCAAAGAGCCGCCGATGAAGGTATTTACTTCTTGGCTGGCATAAGCAATATGTGGTGTCTCCGGAGAGAGCTGAACAATCTCTTGTTTGGGCTGACTCGCGATGTTTGCCTTTCTTTTGCTATATCTATTGACAAGTGCTATAGCGACCGGAGCTTCCCGTTCAGGCTCTTCGGTTAGCGATACACGTACCGTATCGCCCAATCCATCTTCCAACAGTGTTCCGATACCGACGGCAGATTTTACACGACCATCTTCACCGTCTCCAGCTTCAGTTACACCGAGATGTAGGGGATAGTTCATGTTTTCGGAAACCATTTTTTCGACCAGCAATCGATAGGCTTTGACCATGACCTGCGGGTTGGACGATTTCATGGAGATACAGAGATTGTAGAAACTCAGATCTTCACACATCCGGATAAACTCCATGGCTGATTCGACCATCCCTTCCGGAGTGTCACCATAATGACTCATGATCCTATCCGAAAGTGAGCCGTGGTTGGTACCAATACGCATAGCGGTACCATTTTCCTTACAGATATTTACGAGCGGAGTGAATTTTTGATAGATGCGATCTAACTCGCGCTTGTATTCAGCATCGGTATAAGATAGCTGATCAAATTTCTTCTTGTCTGCATAGTTACCGGGATTGACCCTTACTTTCTCGACGATGCGCGCAGCGACCTCGGCAGCATTTGGTGTAAAATGAATATCAGCGACTAAAGGGACTTTATAGCCTCTTCTGCGAAGTTCATCTTTTATGTTAGCTAAATTTTGCGCTTCTTTAATACTTGGAGCGGTAATACGAACGTATTCGCAGCCCGCCTCTACCATTCGAATGGTCTGCTCAACTGAGCCCATCGTATCCATTGTATCTACCGTAGTCATACTTTGAATACGAATGGGATTATCGCCACCCATGGGAATATCACCGATCTGAATTTCCCTTGTTTTCCATCTCGAATAATCTACCTTGGAATTGCAATAGATTCCAGGTAATGTCAACATATTACTTGTGTCCATATCTAACACAAAGTTAGCTTTTCTTGACTAAAAATCGGGTGTCAATTAATATCTTCTAATTTTTATTGACGCGATGCCACCGTTGATATCGAAATCGAATTTTTGAGCGGCAGAGTCGTAATTTGTCGATTTTACTTCGCCTTCACTTTTTAGGAAATCGCCCTCATAATCTGTCGAGGATAATGCATT
Organism: Sphingobacterium sp. UBA5639; assembly: GCF_002421245.1. NCBI lineage: Bacteria > Pseudomonadati > Bacteroidota > Sphingobacteriia > Sphingobacteriales > Sphingobacteriaceae > Sphingobacterium > Sphingobacterium sp. UBA5639. The sequence continues at coordinate 254,888 of NZ_DIJR01000025.1, read as the reverse complement.
GTCGCTTGTAATACGACAGGCCGCGTTTTTGGGGATGGAGATTTCAATAGAGGAGGCTCCAGCATCCATAGAAATTTTAGTTGTTGCCAGCGGTTGACCTAATTTTAACTTTAGACTAGTCGCTCCAGCATCGATATCCAATGTTTCTATCTTGTAGGGTGAAAGATCTAACCTGGCATCAATTGCACCTACATCAAAATTCAGATTCCATAGGATGTTGGGGTTTAAAGCGATAAACGTATTGTTGTTTTTGCTGTTAAAATCCTTGTTTTTGAATTTTCCCTTTAGGTTGATATCTAATTTGTCTGCAGATTCTCCATGTACAGTTATGCCCAGTAGATATTCTTTTGAGGTGTTAAATGCCGAGAAGATTTCTGAAGTAGTGCTACTATCATTTCTTAATGAAGTGGCCCCCAAATCGAGGTTTAGGGTAGCACTATGGATTTTATCATCCAGCGGGACGTTTAATTTTTCTGTTGTATAATTTGTTTTATCGTTGGGATCGTCGACATTGATGTTGACGCCTTTACTTTTTAAAAGCTGTGTTAAAAGTGGTTCCTTTGGTGTCGACAGCCCTATGTAAGTCAAAAAACCTAAAATTACGACGGTAGAACCGATGGCGACAAACTGTCCAATCTGTTGGTCTTTGGGTACCAGCATACGAATTCCGGCAAGCACAATAAACAGCGGCCAGTATCTAAAAATACCTACCCAGTTGAAAGAAATTGTGTTGAGCTGTGATAATAATAAGACAACTCCTATAAAGAGAATGGTGATACCAGTTGTTATTCTTCGTGTATTCATAACTAATTCCGTTTGTTAATATATCTCAAAAGTAAGTCGCTTTGGGAGATACCGTATGAATGTTTAGGCTATTATACATAAAAAATCGGTAAATGTGACTAATTGATCGGTAAGTAATTTCGTTTTTCGTATACTTTTTGGGTTTTTGCTTGTTTATATATTTGCTGGAATTAATTACCTTTAATGGATAGCTTGGCTCAGTATAGCCGTTAAATTGGCGTAATACATTGAAATTAAATAGATAATATGATCTTTCATCACATTGGTGCATATCTCATACTCCTGAAATCAGTTTTTAAAAGACCGGAGAAAGGGCGAATTTATTGGAAGGAAACAGTATTGGCAATGACCGATATTGGTATAGGATCTCTAGGACTTATCGTTATTATTTCCACCTTCATTGGCGCTGTTATGACCATGCAAATTGCCTTTCAGATGGTATCCGACTTGATCCCAAATTCAATTATAGGTTCGATCAACCGGGATTCAAATATTTTGGAATTAGGACCGACGATCTCGGGATTGGTCTTAATGGGGAAAATTGGGTCGTCTATATCTTCACAGATCGGATCCATGCGTGTTACAGAGCAGATTGATGCTTTGGAAATTATGGGGATCAATGCTCCTGGTTATTTGATATTACCCAAAATATTGGCGGGTATCACCATGATTCCGATGTTGGTGATTATTTCTATCGTGTGCGCTTTAGTGGGCGGTTTGTTAGGTGGATCCCTTTCGGGCGCTGTGACACAGGCGGATTATATTTTAGGAATTCAAGATGGCTTCAACGGCTTCACGGTGACAGTTGCCCTTGTTAAAGCTGTTTTGTTTGGGTTTATTATTACCTCGATATCTGCTTATAAAGGGTATAATGTAAAGGGCGGAGCGTTGGAAGTTGGGCAAGCTAGCACAGAAGCAGTTGTCGTTGGCTGTATAACTATTCTTGCGGCGGATTATGTGATAACCGCATTAATGCTTTAAAAAGATTTTATGATTCAAATCGAAGATATTAACAAATCGTTTGGTGACAACCATGTTCTGAAAGGAATTAGTGCAAATTTCGAACCCGGAAAGGTGAGTCTGATTATTGGAGGGTCGGGTTCGGGAAAGAGTACTTTATTGAAATGTATCGTAGGCCTGCACCAACCGGAAAAAGGAAAGGTAATTTTTGATGGCAAGGATTTTACTCGGATGAATTTTGAAGAGCGTGTTCCTATTCGAAAAGAAATAGGTATGCTTTTTCAAAATTCAGCGCTGTTTGATTCGATGACGGTAGAGCAGAATATCATGTTTTCGTTGGACATGTTTACGGATATGTCCAAAGCGGAAAAATTAGACCGTGCAAATCATTGTTTGGAACAGGTTAATCTGGAGGGACGAAATAAACTGTTCCCTGCGGAGCTTTCGGGGGGGATGAAAAAGCGGGTTGGAATTGCACGTGCAATTAGTATGAACCCTAAATATCTATTTTGTGATGAACCCAATTCGGGATTGGATCCGGAGACTTCGATTGTTATTGATGAATTGGTACTAAAAATTACGCAAGAGTTGAAATGTACGACAGTCGTTGTTACACATGATATGAATTCTGTGATGGGAATTGGTGAGTATATTTTGTTTCTCTATAAAGGAGAGAAATTCTGGGAAGGTTCCAATAAGGATATGATGCGGTCAGATGTGGAGGAATTGAACAACTTTGTTTTTGCAAGCCCATTAATGAAAAGTGCGAAAGCTTCTATGGGGCAATAAGGGCTGGGAACGTGGCTTTATTGCGCGTAATTTTATGTGTTTGATCTGTGTTAGCATCATGCAGATTTCTTTTATATTGAAATTTAGCTTAGTTTTGTCGGAAAATTTTGATTTTGGCAGCAACAAATATACAACTATTGACCCCACAGCATTGGAAGGACTATGAACTCATTGATTGTGGTGATTTTGAAAAACTGGAACGTTTTGGTGATTTAATTTTAATCAGACCAGAACCTCAGGCTGTATGGCCTAAGGCATTGACTGATGCGGAGTGGAACAAGCGTTATCATATCAAATTCAAAGGTCGTTCGGCTACTTCAGGAGAATGGTTGAAGAAAAATCCTCAAGCCCAAGACCGTTGGCATATCGAATATAAAAATAAGGATGTGGCCATCAAATTTAGATTGGGCTTGACATCTTTTAAACACGTCGGGATATTTCCGGAACAGGCTGTAAATTGGGACTATATTTCGGAATCTGTACGTTCATTTAAGACGGAAAGACCGAAGGTCCTAAATCTTTTTGCATACACTGGTGGAGCATCTTTAATAGCAAAGGCTGCGGGCGCGGATACGACTCACGTAGATTCGATTAAACAGGTTGTTACCTGGGCAAATGAAAATATGGAAATTTCCAATTTGGATAACATTCGTTGGGTGGTTGAAGATGCTTTGAAATTTGTAAAGCGTGAGCTGAAAAGAGGTAATACATATAATGGGATTATTTTGGATCCACCCGCATATGGGCATGGGCCAAAGGGCGAGAAATGGAAATTGGAAGATCACATTATGGAAATGATGACTGAAGTCGTTCAACTATTGGATCCTAAAGAGCATTTCTTGATTTTGAATACGTATTCATTAGGGTTTTCCTCTGTTATTGTTGAAAATTTAATTAAGACAGCTTTCCCAAAAGTGGAAAACTTGGAAATAGGCGAGTTGTTCTTACAAGCAACAGCAGGACCGAAACTTCCACTTGGGGTATTCGGTAAATTTCGCAAAATAGCGAAGTAAGGCTTGTCAAAAGATTCCTGATAATAACACGGGGCGCTTATTGAAGCGCCCCGTGTTTGTTTAAAGTTATATTAGGAGGTTACATATGGATGTCTTTTAAACGTAGTGATGCCAGTTCAAGCTGTCTGGGTATCGCTGTGCTGATATTTTGTGGAATAAGCGATAAGTGCTGGGTAAGTTCGTTGTAATAAGCTATTCCAGCTTGTAATTGTGCTTTGAATCTAGCTACATATTTTATCTTTTTATCGTTCATGATATTTTTATTGTCTGTTACATATTTTTGAATATGATCGATATACAGGTTGAGTTCGTTGATCATAACAAAAGGTCTGTTGTCATTTTCAAAAACTGATATACGGCCATAGATGTGGTCGATCATTTCCCGCAAAGAATATTGTTTTTTGAACCAGACAAGATTCGGGCCTGGGCAGATGGATACAGCGGTCTGTTCTTTGCTCTTTTGGATATTGTACTTAAGATAAGCTGGTGCTGCGAGCCCTTCACAAAGACAGGTTTTTTCTGTAATGTCGTCAAAGGATTTATCGTATTCCGCAGCGGACAGATTTTGTTTTTGTAGTTCCTGGATCTTTTGATGTTGATAGACGCGTGATGCAGTGCAGATCGGTTTATCACCAAACTCGGTGTTCGAAATAAGGTATTCTTTTTTACAAGGGCTACCGGGGCGCCCTTTTTTTATACGTTCCAACCGTAGGTACTCTGCGCCACTTTGTCTGAAATTGTTAAAGGGAATTCCCAATGGAGATGCTCCACTACAGTAGAAGTCTTCTTTCTTGGCAAGTTCCAATGCTTTCAGGGTTTCTTGATCTACTGTGGTTGCTTCGGGAACCATCAGGAATGGGGATCCCCATCCTACGGCATCGAATCCATAATAGTCTAATAAGAACTGATGTTCTGAAGCTGTTCCCACGCCTCCTTGAACTGTATATTTGATGCTGGGAGGAGTTGTTAATGAGCGCTCCTGGGAAACCCAATATGCGTGGTATATCTCGAAAAGTTCGGTTTTCAAACTTTCTTTTTTCTCTTTAAACTCTTGAAGGATTGGTCCCAGAAGAAGACCATCGGTTGCGAAAGCATGACCACCGCAGTTCAAACCGGATTCTATTCTGAATTCAGATACCCATACACCACGCTTAGCGAGATATTTTGCCTGGATGAGCGCCGATCGAAAGTCACTTACTTTCAAAACGACTTTTTTGTCAAATAGACCTTCACTATTGGGGAAGAAAGCCGGTAATTCAGCGAGGTAAGCGTATAGGTGTGGATTCATCCCTGCGGAAAGGATAAGGGAGGAATGCAAGTTGGAATTTGCAAAACCACGTAAGGCTGCTGAAGCATCAGAATAACGCTGATCCAATAGGTTACCATCCTGGTAATTCATTTTATCTACTTTGGACATAATATTAACATCGATGTCTCCCGGTTTGAGATAATTGATCAATAGATCTTGCAGCTCGGTTTTAATCGCGCGATTGGTTTCCATTTCCATCGCGTGATAAATCGGTTTTGAAGGATGTGACTCGGGTAAAAGCTGAAAATATTTGGTAAGTTCTGAATTTTCGGTAAAGGGCTGACGCTTCAAGGCCACGACTTGCTTCTTGACCACAAACTGTACGAGATTGAGATAGGCCGTAATTCTTTTTGCCCGGTAATCTTCTTCTGTTTTAGTGATCGGATGATAGACGATTTGATATTGTCCGCAGTAATAGCGGCGCATGCGCTCGATGAGTTCATCGTCAACAATAGACATTACGGTGGAGATACCATATTGTGCGACCTTAAGTGCGGAGTCGATGGAGAAAGCTAAGCCTAATACGGGGATATGAAAAGTATGCGTCATTCTTAAATATTTCTTTTACGAAATAATAGAGAATAACGCTGAAAAAAAGTAATGATTGTTTTATCTGGACATGATTGTAATCACTATTCAAATACAATTGTCTTGTAATCGTTGCGCATCACACGATCTTCACTAAGCAGACGAATTGCTCTGCTCAGAACAGCCTTTTCTATTTCTTTGCCGGCAGTTACCATATCTTTTACAGTATAGGTGTGATTGACATGTCGTATATCCTGTACGATGATGGGGCCTTCATCGAGTTGGTCGGTAACGAAATGCGCTGTGGCACCGATGATCTTAACGCCTCTTGCATGAGCCTGCTTGTACGGGTTGGCACCAATAAAAGCGGGTAGAAATGAATGGTGTATGTTGACCAGTTTATTTTCAAAGGTACTGACAAACTGAGGAGACAAGATTCGCATGAACTTCGCCAGAATGATGTAATCGAAATTATAGTTTTGGATTTGTGCGATCAGTTGTTTTTCGAATGTTTCCTTTGTTAGGTTTTCATGTGAGATGCAATGAAAAGGAATATCAAACTTTTCCGTAAAGGAGCGTAATGATTCATAATTACCAATTACGGCCTGTACTTCGGCTCCCCATGTTTCGAAGTGTTGACGTACCAGGATATCGGCAAGGCAGTGATGCTCTTTGGTCACGAGGACGACGATTTTTTTGCGGTTATTGGGATTTATCTGTATCTGAGCAGATGGGGGAAGTACTTCGGCAAGGGAATCCGAAAGCTGTTTCTGCTCAGGCACGATACCGTTACACACGACACGCACGAAGAATTTGTTGGCTTCTTCATCCACATATTCACGCATGGTGACAATATTGAGTTGATATTTTGCCAGCGTATTTGAAATGTTGGCGACCAATCCAACGGCATCTTGACATTGGATCAGAATTAAGGTTTGGTTGTGCATGAAAGGTGGTTGTAGGTTGCTAAAAAAGCGGGTTATTTTAACCCGCTTTTTTTGTTAGTTCTTCTTCAAGGTCAACTTCAACACGCAGATTTTCGACAATATGCTTTTGTCGATCTGGTGTGTTTTTGCCCATGTAATATTCTAATAACTGTTGAATTTTATTGTCTTTGGACAAGATAACCGGGTCAAGACGGATATCTTTTCCGATAAATAATCCAAATTCGGAAGGTGATATCTCACCCAAACCTTTGAATCGGGTAATTTCAGGTTTAGCGCCTAATTTTGCGATTGCTTTTTGTCGTTCTTCATCGGAATAGCAATAGATCGTTTCCTTTTTGTTGCGGACACGGAAAAGTGGTGTCTGTAAGATGGAAACGTGGCCAGCTTTGACAAGGTCTGGGAAAAACTGCAAGAAAAATGTCAATAGCAACAGGCGGATGTGCATGCCGTCGACATCGGCATCGGTAGCAATTACGATATTGTTGTAGCGTAATCCATCGAGACCGTCTTCAATATTAAGCGCATGTTGTAAGAGGTTAAATTCCTCGTTTTCATAAACAATCTTTTTGGACATACCGTAGGAGTTTAACGGTTTTCCTTTCAGACTGAAAACAGCTTGAGTCTGCACATCCCGCGATTTGGTAATAGAACCAGATGCAGAATCCCCCTCGGTGATAAACAACGTTGTTTCTTGGTTACGTTCATTTTTATCGCTGAAGTGCACTTTACAGTCACGTAGTTTACGGTTGTGCAAAGAGGCTTTCTTCGCTCTTTCGTTGGCGAGTTTTTTGATACCGGCGATATCCTTACGTTCACGTTCCGATTGAAGAATACGTTTTTGAAGAGCATCTGCCGTAGCCGGATTTTTATGTAAGTAATCATCCAATGCTTTTTTAACAAAGTCATTGATAAATCCTCTTACCGTAGGGCCTTCTGGGCCTACACTTTGAGATCCTAGCTTTGTTTTGGTCTGTGATTCAAAAACGGGTTCCTGCACTTTGATGGCGATGGCACCGATAATTGATGAACGAATATCCGATGCGTCAAATTCTTTTCTGTAAAAATCGCGGATTGTTTTGACTAGTGCTTCACGGAAGGCTGCCTGGTGTGTTCCACCCTGTGTGGTGTGCTGACCGTTGACAAAAGAATAATATTCTTCTCCATATTGCTGGCCGTGAGTCATCGCGATTTCAATATCATCCCCCCGTAAGTGGATAATTGGATAGCGCATGGACTCGGCATCAATATTTCGTTCCAGTAGATCTTTTAGTCCGTGCTCAGAAATAAACTTTTGCCCATTAAAGTTGATCGTAAGACCTGAGTTTAGAAAAACATAGTTCCAGATCATATTCTCTACAAATTCGGGACGGTATTTGTAGTTTCTGAAAATAGAATCGTCTGGATAGAATGTTACAGATGTACCATTCCGTTGCGTCGTATCTTTTTGTTCATCATTGACTAATTCCCCTTTAGAGAATTGGGCAATGCGTGTTATATTTTGACGGTATGACTGGACGGTAAACTGACTGGACAAAGCATTTACGGCTTTTGTACCGACACCATTTAAACCGACGGACTTTTGGAAAGCCTTACTATCATATTTACCACCCGTATTGATTTTAGAAACAACATCAACCACAGAACCAATTGGGATACCACGTCCATAATCGCGTACGGAAACTTTATTTTCGTTTACCGTGATATCAATAGTTTTACCGGCACCCATAACAAACTCATCAATTGAGTTGTCAACGACCTCTTTCAATAAAACATAGATACCATCATCATAGGCCGAACCGTCCCCCAACTTTCCAATGTACATTCCCGGACGGAGGCGGATATGCTCTTTCCAATCCAGGGACCTAATGCTGTCTTCGTTATATGTACTCATAAATTAATGTAGAACTTAGCTAACAAAAGTAAAAAAAATAAACTACGATAAGTAGTTTAAAAGGCTAAATTTTTTAGATATCGCTAGTTTGCGTACTGCTGGAGAAAATTGCCGGTTTGCGGGGAAATGTTTACATTTAGTGTAAGTAATTGTAAAGAGAATAATTTATGGGATTATTTGATAAAATCAGGAATGAGTTTGTCGATATTATCGAATGGGTCGATAATAGCACAGATACGATTGTGTGGAAGTTTCCACGATATCAGAATGAAATAAAAATGGGGGCACAGTTGACTGTGCGAGAAGGGCAGGCTGCGGTATTTTTGAATGAAGGCGTGGTTGCGGACGTCTTTCAGCCTGGTCGTTACGAACTGACGACCCAAAATATGCCGACCATGACAACCCTCAGAGGTTGGAAATATGGGTTCAATAGTCCATTCAAAGCCGATGTTTATTTTGTCAACCTTCGACAATTTGTCAATCAGAAATGGGGAACTAAAAATCCGATTATGTTGCGGGATCCTGAATTTGGTCCCATTCGACTTCGGGCTTTCGGTAATTTCTCTTTTCAGGTGAAGGACGTTACTGTTTTTATGAAACAGCTTGTTGCGACGACGCCTGTATTTACAGTTGAGGATATCACAGAGCAGCTTCGAAACATTGCGGTATCGCGGGGGATGGATGCTATTGCTGAGTCGAAGATACCGGCCTTGGATCTTGCATCCAACTATGATGAAGTTTCGGCCTTGATACAGCAAAAAATTGGGGTTGATTTTGATGAGTTGGGTTTGAGCTTAACGAAGTTCTTAATTGAAAATATTTCATTCCCAGAAGAAGTCGAGAAAGCCCTTGATAAGCGAAGCAGTATGGGGGTCGTTGGTAATCTGGGGGCCTATGCCCAATTCCAAGCCGCAAATTCAATGGAGAAAGCTGCTGAGAATCCCAGTAGTGGAGGGATTGTAGGTGCTGGATTTGGTGCTGGGTTGGGAGCAGGAATGGTTGGTCAAATGGGTAATGTATTTCAGCAAAACAGTTTTGATGGGAATAATCCTACTGGTACGGGATCAGCTGCTGCGGCTTCGTCTGCAGGGGCCGTTGGACCTCCTCCATTGCCCAAAGCGGTCGCTTATTACCTGGCCGTTAAAGGCAAACAGGAAGGGCCCTTTGATTCGGAACAGCTGCGCGCTCTGATAAAAGAGGGGACGATGACACTTGCTACCTTGGTCTGGAAAGAGGGACTTGAAAACTGGATTGAGGCTGAAAAGGTAGTCGAATTAAAGGATCTGTTTTCGCAGAACCCGCCACCGATACCAGGAGTTTAGGGTAAAATGCATTACCGAGTTTTATGAGTTTTGAAGAAAAAACCTCCGAAATAGAGCAGGGGTTAAAATGTCAGGGCTGTGGTGCTATTTTGACTTATCAGCCCGGTACGTCCTATTTAGCGTGTTCCTATTGTGGAACCAGGAATGAAATAGCGGATCAGCTACCGGAAGATGGGCATATTGAATCTACAGATTATAAAGTTTTTGGACAAGCAATGGAGGGGCTCGCCGATGAGCGCTATAGCTATTTGGCTGAAGTTGTGCATTGTAGTAACTGTGGGGCAAACTCGCGTTTGAATCCTCATGTTACGGCAGATTTATGTGCTTTTTGTGCTTCACCATTGGTAATTGACCATCAGCAAAAGCGTATTTTGAAGCCACATGGTCTTGTTCCCTTTTCCGTTGATTACAAAAATGCTTTTAGGCTATTGACACAATGGGCGGGTAAGATATGGTTCGCTCCGAATGACTTTAAGCGAATTTTTAATTCAAGAAATGATCGTTTAAAAGGGGTGTATGTGCCATTTTGGTCCTATGATGCAGATGTACAATCTGATTACGTAGGATCACGTGGAGAATATTATTATGTGACGCGTACAAGACGCAATTCGGATGGCGAGACGGAAGAATACGAAGAAAGACGCACAAACTGGTATCCGGCTTCAGGAAGTATCTATAGCCAATTTAAGGATATTGTTATATCGGGATCAACATCTCTTCCCGAAAAGTTTTCTGATAAAATTGGACCTTGGAATTTGGGTTACCTAAAACCTTTCAATGAGCAATATTTAAGTGGCTTTATCGCTGAAACTTTTAGCGTGGATCATGTAAAAGCGGCGGAGACTGCCCGGACTATTATGGATCGGGAAATCGAACGTCAGGTTGAGCATGACATCGGTGGTGATACACAGGATATTGATTCTATTGATAGCGATTTTAAATCCATTAAATTGAAGTACATTCTTTTACCTGTATGGTTATCTGCTTATCAGTACAAAGGAAAGAGTTATCAGATCATGGTCAATGCTTTTAACGGTAAAGTTTATGGACAACGACCTTATAGCTTTTGGAAAATTGCTTTTTTGGTATTGGCGATCATTGTTGTGTTGTATCTATTGAGTTTTATGGTATAACAAAAACGGTTATAAAAAAAGCGCTGTTCTCAATAAAAGAGAACAGCGCTTTTTTATGCTAATCGTCTTGACTATTTGTTTAGTGAAAGTAGGAATCCGATCGTGAAATTGGCATCCCAATCAAATACGAAGGTGTCGCAATTGGTTGCATCTTTAATTGCTTTATAGATGTTGACACCGCTCTTTGTTTTTACTTTATCTGCTTTGTAAGATGCTGGATCGTTCAAAACTGTAAAACGCTCTTCACCTTGGCGTGTCTGCGATGCTAATTCAAAAGGAACCCCGCCAATAATAAAACAAACCTCTCTTTTATTTGCCGGAATTTTTTCGCCTAATTTTTTTACTTCTGTATAGACCGCATCATCTTTAAGGTCTTTTTCATAATATTTCGCACCAGGTGCTTCTACCGATTTTGTGTCACCGTCGATCCAGGAGATTTTGGTGTTACCGGAGCCAATGTCAACAACAAATGAATTGTCTTCGTAAGCTTTCGGAAGAACCGATTTTAACGCTAATTTTCCTTCCTGCTCTGCTGTAACTAGGTTGACCACAAAGCCCATTTTTCTAAGTTCAGCACTGATAACTGAAGTTTTAGGTTCTTTTTGAGCTCCGGAGCTAATAACGAAATGTATGTTTTTGGATTTGACGCCTTTATCGAGCATCATGCCTATATAATCTTTTAATCCTTTACGGATGTCTTCCGTATTTGCCAATCCTTCGTAGGCAAATGACTTTCCGAAGTCTTTGGAAATGATCTCCCAGCGATTTTCTTTGTCCATATTGACGACAAAGGAATTGAAACCCGAAGCGCCGACTTCAACGACACCCTTGTATTCGCCGTCGACTGGTTTTTCGGGTTGATAGTTGAATGAACGAGTCGTTTCTGAGCCTGATGAAGGTGCGGCCGCATGACCATTATTGCTTGTTGAATCTGTTGTTTGGACTGTCGAATTAGCATCAAATTTGCCTGATTGAATGGCCCAATAACCGATTGCGAGAATAGGTAAGGCGATGATAATTGCTTTGATTGGCCATCTTAATCTTGCCCATGTTGATTTTTCTTCCATAATGTTCGTATAGTAAGTTTGATTTTAGTTAATATTAATCGAGTAATGTAAATCCTTTATCTACTTTTTCTTCGGGTTTGAGTTCATAGCTGGCATCGGCCATTTGCGTTACGTTTAATACATTTAGATTACGTTCGTCAACTTTTCGGATAAACTCTTCCAGTTCACCTTGAGTAGGCGTACCACCCACTGTGATATTGTTGTTTTGATCCAAGAAATCAAGATTGGATCGGATAGAGGCAATATTTTGACTGATGGCACCTGTTGCTGCATTCATGGCCTCTTGAAATGCCCAGCCATCTTTAATATTGAACACATCGGCTAGGCCATCGGTGGCATTTTTCATCTTTTGCGTTGCTTCCAGCTTCTTGGAAATAATGGAAATGCTGCTATCCAAGGTGCTGACATAGATACGTGCTGCGCTTTCATTATCTTTTAGGACTTCCAATACTTTTGCAAATTGATTGGCATATTGTACATAACTGCGCGCATTTTGCTCTTCAGATTCACCTTCTTTTCCCAATAGAAATGCTTTGGTGCGTGTTTCTTTGGCATCTCTTGCATAAGCATTGGCCTTCTCTGCATTATTTTTGCTCGTTTCCTCCTTTGATTTCTCGTCGAGATTAGCCGCTTCTGCGGTGAAACGTTTCGCATAGGTGTACTTCTCTTCGGCTGTTTTTTGAGCAGTTTCACCGCTTTGAATCATGTCGATGCGGACACCGTCTACATTGCTGATTTTTTCCTTCACACGTTTCAGGGTGTCTTTTGCATCTCTTGATAACAGTTGTAAGGTTTCTATGGGGTTATTTCTAATGATGGATTTTTCACCTTTAAAAAGTAGGACGGTTCCCAATCTGTGCAATAGCGCAATGATCTTTGGCGCTAGCAATAATAAGGTAATTAGGATTATACTGAATAGCACAAAAAGTATACTTTTTCCGGCATATTCCAGCATAATCGGTAAGTATTTGAAAAAAGCAAAGGCTCCGCCAAGTAAAAGCGCCCAAAAGAAGATCGACGAAGCTGTCTTCTTCGCTTCTGGTGATTTTAATTGTGCAGGCAAATGATCGCCCAGTACTTGAAATATCGGAAGTTGCGTTTTTATCTCAGCGGGAATATTAACATACTGATCTTTTCTTTCCATTGATTTGTTTTTATGTTATTGATTGATTAATCATACGCAATGCAGTGTTGATTTCGGTGACCACTTCATCAACGGCCGCGTTGCCGATGTTTATTTTTTGTTCGATATCTTTAATCCTTGGTTCGTACTTTTCATTAATTTGTGCCAAAGCGAGTTGTTTTTTCTGTAGATCATCTTGCAATTTGGCGATATTCTCCGTTATTGTTTTGATTTCAGTGTTCAGATTTGCAATCTCCATGGTTCGGTCCTGTTCAGTCTTTTTCTTTTCAGCCTGTTTTTGTTCCGATTCTTTGGCAATGGTTTCTTTCAATTTATTAGCATAATTTGTGCCAGTTGCTACCAGTTTATCCTTGGTTAACGAACTGTCTACAAATTTCAATGAAGTATAGGCCGCTTTTAATGTGTTTTCCTCTACTTTTCCCATTGCGGCAGCAGCGTTCCATACTTCGAAAAAATCGACACCCTGCTCGTTGAGTTTTTCAAGAATGGCATAGACCTTTAATTTCATTTCTTTGAGGTCGGTTGTTCCGTCATTGGCTGTTAGGGGGATTGGGGGAGGTGTTTTTCCAGTTGGAGCCTGGGCCGTGGGCGATGTATATGCCGGTGGTACATGGGGTCTTTCTGGAGCAGCGTTAGTAGCTGGTGCTGGAGGGGCTTGTGCCGGTGGCGTTTGCTGCGGCTGATCGTCCTCAAAAATTAATTTCTTTAGACTGTTTAATATACTGGATCCTCTTTTAGTATCGTCGTTACTCATCATATCATAGTTGATTATATCTGTACTAAAATAATAAAAATTAATATTCTCTTCTAATGAATTGCGCTATGGAATACCTGAAATGGATACAGGAGGTATAGGAGCTTGGATAGAAGCGATGAAATGGACCTGTAGGGCGAGTGAATCAGCTGCTATCGCATTTTATGTTAGGGATAAAAACAAAGATTCCCAATTGTTGATTGGGAATCTTTGTTTTGGTGGTCATGGTCCTGTGGGACTACTATCTGCCAAAATCATCTTGTACGCGAACAATATCGTCTTCATCAGAAGGGTTGTTGGCATCGGTGTGTTGCCAGATCTCGGCTAGAATACCGAAGCCATCCAATCCAATTAAACGGTGACGCTGTCCTTGGCGTAATCTAATTGTTTCGCCTTCTTTCAAGGTTGAAACAACCGATTCTTCATCGGTGTCAGAAACCATAACACCTACGTTACCTTGGATAACACGCCATATTTCGGCACGACGGTGGTGATATTGCCATGAAAGTCTTTTTTCTGGTGCAACAATTAAAATTTTTGGACTTAATTTTCCTGAGATTCTTAATTCTTGTACATCCATTCCGCCGAAGTACTCATCGGCAAATTCTTGCGCTTGGGATTCGTCGATTACGAAAAATCCTCCCCAAGGGCGTGCAGCATCTGATTTATCAATACGAAAACCTTTGGATGTCAGCATTTCCTGTACTTTTTCAAACAATGCGATTTTATCTATAGCCATATTAAAAATTCTAAAAATTTGTTATTCGTTAATTCAGTTGCTAAATATAAAAAAAATCCATTTAATATTTTAAATTAACCGTTTTAGCTTAATCTAAATCCTTTATAATGGAGCTGCGTTAGATACCCTAAGCTATACTATATCGCGTAAAGTTAAAAATGAAATTGCTAATTTTGTGATCAATCTAATTTCAGGATATGTCAAACTTTCAAGTCGATCGGGAAAATACTGCATTTATGCAGGCTGTTGCTTTTGTTAACCAAACGAACCAGAATGTATTTATTACAGGAAAGGCGGGTACCGGAAAAACGACTTTCTTGAAGTATATCCGTGAGCATAGCTACAAAAAGATGGCTATTACTGCACCTACAGGTGTTGCGGCGATGAATGCGGGCGGAACAACTTTACATTCTTTATTTTGGCTTCCTTTTGGGACTTTTATTGAAGATTATGAGTTACGTTGGGACGAACAGGATAGTCATATCTACAATAAATCACGTTTATTCAGCACGATTAAATTGACCAAGCAGCGTCGGGCCATCTTGCAGGAGCTAGAGCTTTTGGTGATTGATGAGGTTTCGATGGTCCGTGCAGATACATTAGATGCGATTAATTTAATTCTGCAATCTGTTCGTCGCGATATGCGGCCTTTTGGTGGATTACAAGTGCTGTTTATCGGAGATTTGTACCAGTTGCCGCCAGTTGTGAAAGATGCCGAATGGAATGTTTTGCGGGATCATTATTCTTCTGTTTTCTTCTTTAATGCTAAAATTTTGAGGGATAATCCGCTGGTGATGTTAGAGCTCAATAAAATCTATCGTCAACAAGATGAAGGTTTTATTTCAATTTTGAATGCCATACGAAACAATCAGTGTACAAGTGACATGCTCACGACCTTAAATGGTTATTATCAACAGGACTTTGTTCCAAATGAAGAGGAACAGTATATTACATTGACCTCCCATAATCGAAATGCGGATGAAATAAATGGAGCCAAGCTGGCATCATTATCGGGTAAAATGTTAAATCTTAAAGCAGTTGTAAAGGACGATTTTGCGCAGGGCTCCTATCCTGCTGAAGAAACGTTGTCCTTAAAGATAGGGGCTCAGGTGATGTTTATTCGAAACGATTCCGGTGATGAACGTAAATATTACAATGGAAAGATCGGTACGGTAAAGGACATCGATACGGTGCAGGGCACGGTAACGGTTACATTTCCTGATGGGTCGGAATCTGTAACGGTAAAAAGGGAGACCTGGGAGAATATTCGGTATAATTACGATAAGGGGCAAGATCAGATTAAAGAGGAGATATTGGGTACATTTTCGCAATTTCCACTTCGATTGGCTTGGGCTATCACTATTCATAAAAGTCAGGGTTTAACTTTTCAAAAAGCGATCATTGACGCAGGGACCTCGTTTGCCGCGGGACAGGTGTACGTTGCATTGAGCCGTTTAACGAGTTTAGATGGACTTGTATTAAAATCCATTATCCCTTCTTATGCCATCCGTACCGATTACCAAGTGGTCGAATTTGCACAGCGTGCTCAGGGGCAGGCTGACGTCAATGAGATTTTGGAGCAATGCCAACGGAATTATCTTGGCCAGATTTTAATGCACGGTTTCCGTTGGGACGGACTATTGGCCGAGACTTCGGAGCTGCTGAAATCACTTGAAGAGCGTAATATTGATGGAAAGGAACAAGCCGTATTATTTTTCCAACAATTGGTCAAGCACCTTCAGACCCAAGAGAAAGTTGCACATAAATTTATTGTTGTACTGTATGATTTGTTGCGGGATAAAAACGCAATCGATTATGATGTCATCTGTGAACGTTCTACTGCTGCGGTCAATTGGTTTTTACCGAAAATGGATGTAGATCTGATTGAGGCTTTAACCAAACATATTGAGGAGTACCAGATACGAAAACGTACGAAGAAATATATTGATGAGTTAAAAGCATTATTGCTTGATTACAAGCGAAAACGCGAGCAGTTGCAACATTGTCTACTTATTGCTGATACGCTTTCAAAACGGGAAGATTTTCAAACAGCGATGCTCGATGTTGCTGCTAGTGTGAAGACCAAAGAAAAAGATGAATTGGCTGCGCAAAGTGCAGATGAAGAAGGGCCGAAGAAGTTGGATACAAAGGAGATTTCCTTAGAAATGTTTAAAGATGGTATGAGCATTGCTGATATAGCGGTTAAGCGCGGGATGGTCGCAGGTACGATATATGGACATTTAATTAATTTTGTTGGTACGGAAGTGGAAGCAACAGAGTTGATCGAGCAGGAGAAGTTGGATCGTATTCTTGGTGTTATTCGTGCAAATCCGGATAAATCCTCTTCGGAACTTAAGATGCTTTTGGGCGTGGATATTGATTATCCGGATATTAAAATTGGACAAAAAGTTTTGGGATTGTAGGCAATAAAAATTTATAGCGTATATTTGTAACAAATTGTGTGATATAGTTTGTTGAAAGCCCATTGATAACCTTAAGATTGCTTATGGAAGACAAGAAAGATCCTAACAAGTGGCTTGTGCTGACGACTATTTCAACCCAGATGGTTTTTACCATTTATGTATTTTATTTATTAGGGGATTGGCTGGACGGTAAGTTTCATGCGGAGAACCAACTATGGATGAAGATCTGTACCCTTGGCGGGATTGGATTTTCTCTATATCAAGTCATTAGACAAGTGAATCGATTAAACGATAGATGATAGTATATATAAAGCAGACCCTTATTTTATTTTTTGTTGCGGTTTTGATTTTTGCCGTTCATTTCTTTTTATTAAAATCTTTTGATGGTATTCATTCCTTGGAAGATCTACATTTTCCATTGTATGAAATTTATATTTTTCAACTGATATTATCCGTGATCATCATGGTGGGGATAAGTTACTGTTCGCAGAAATTTCCGCAGTATGTTGGTTTTGTTTTCTTGGGATTATTGACTTTAAAGTTTGTCCTAAATTATGTATACATCCATAATGGGTTGGCAAAACCGCAGGCTGATATTTTAAAATATAACTATTTGATCGTTGTCGTTTTATTCCTTTTTTACGATGTTATATTTGCTTACAAGGCTTTAAACAAATCCTAAGGGAGAAAAACGATAGTTTTTTCAAAAAAATGTAATATTAAAGTAGCTTTTGTGCTTTATATATAGTATTTTCGCAAAAAATTTTAAATAACATAATAGTAGTATCGTGAGTCTTAAAAGAACACTTCAATTTTTAGCAGTTATTCTGTTTGCAGTTGCGCCATTTTTAACAAAGGCGAATGAGAATGCACACGGAGAAAAATCGCAGGCTGAGGAAATCAATAGCCATATTGAGCATCACTTACAAGATGATTATTATTTTAGCTTCTTTTCGGATGAAGAGACAGGTAAACATTATGGCTTTTCATTGCCCGTTATTTTGATCGATAATGGCTTGAAAGTTTTTATGGCTTCGGCATTCGATCACGGTAATAAAGTTGCTGAGGTTGACGGTCAGTATTATGCATTGTACCACGGAAAAATTTATAAGACTGATGCTGCCGGTAATTTGGCTGGTCATGAGTATCGTAAAAATGCTGATGGTAGTTATGTTATGACTATAAATGAAGATGGAAAAGAAGAGAAAAAGGAATTTGAAACTTCTTATGTGATTGGTTCTCATGAAATTCATGATGCTGTTGATTTTCATCCATCTGTAGCGATGCCTTTAGATTTCTCGATCACTAAAAATGTTGTCGGTTTGTTTTTGGCTGCATTTTTAATGTTTTGGGCATTTATTAGTTTGGCTAAAACGTATAAAAAAGGTGCTAACAATTTGCCAAAAGGTGTTGGACGTGTATTGGAGCCTTTGGTTATCTATGTACGTGATGAGATGGCTATTCCAAACATTGGTCATCGTTACAAGGAATTCATGCCTTATTTATTGTCTGTATTCTTTTTGATCTGGATTTTGAATTTGGTTGGTTTGACACCACTAGGGTTTAACGTTACAGGAAACATCACAGTCACTTTATGTTTGGCTCTTTTTACATTCTTAATTGTCAATATCAAAGCAAACGCAAACTACTGGAAGCATATTTTTTGGATGCCAGGTGTTCCGGTTCCATTTAAATTTGTTTTAGCACCAATTGAAGTATTGGGATTGTTTACAAAACCATTTTCGTTGATGGTACGTTTGTTTGCAAATATTACAGCTGGTCACACTGTCGTAATGGGACTGATTGCAATTGTTTATTTATTGCAACACCAATTGACTGTAGTGGGTAGTATCGGTGTTTCCATGTTCTTGACAATCTTCTTGATGGTTATCGAATTATTGGTAGCATTCTTACAAGCATTTATTTTTACGATGTTGTCATCCTTATTTATCGGTATGGCTGTTGAAGAACATCACGATCATTAATTAGTAAATTTTTTAATTATTCAAATCATACATTATGTACAATTTAATTGGAGCCGGTTTAATCGTTATCGGTGCAGGTTTAGGCTTAGGTAAAATTGGTGGTTCTGCAATGGAAGCTATCGCTCGTCAACCAGAAGCAGCATCTAAAATCCAAACTGCAATGATTATCATTGGTGCCTTACTTGAAGGTTTAGCATTCGGTGCTTTATTATTAGGTAAATAGTCACAACGGTTTTATAATATAACCTGCAACGGTTGGTTGCAGGTTATATTATTCCTGAATCTTAAAAAATAAGAATTATCATTATATAGTATAACAATGGATAAATTAATACATTCGTTTTCGTACGGTTTGTTTTTTTGGATGGTCATCGTCCTTGTGGTTATTATCTTTTTATTAGGTAAATTCGCTTGGAAACCAATTGTTGATGCCCTAGACGAACGTGAAAAAGGTATTGCAGGTGCTTTAGAGGCTGCTGAAAAAGCGAAATTAGAAATGGCTCGTTTAACAAATGAGAACGAACAATTACTAAAAGAAGCTCGCGCAGAACGCGATGTTATCCTTAAGGAAGCAAAAGAACTTAAAGATAAGATTGTAGCTGAGGCAAAAACGCAGGCACAGGCTGAAGGTGCAAAATTGATTGCACAAGCAAAAATCGAGATCAACGAACAAAAGAACAAAGCTTTGGCTGAGGTTAAGTCTCAGGTTTCTTCTTTGTCTTTGGATATTGCTCGTAAAGTGTTAAACAAAGAATTTGAGGACCAAGGAAAGCAAGAAGCTCTAGTAGCAGATTTGCTTAATGACGTTAAATTGAACTAATCCGGTCACTCAAATTACGAAATAGAATTATGTCAGTATTTAAAGTAGCATCAAGATACGCTAAGTCATTAATTGACTTGGCTAGCGAGCAAGGCTCACTGGAGACAGTCAAGGCGGATATGGATTCATTCATTGCTGTTTTAAAATCCAGTACAGAATTGCAAGCTGTTTTTGCCAATCCTATTGTTCCTTTGGACAAGAAGAAAAACATATTGGATGCGCTATTTAAAGATAAGATCAATCCCAATATCGTGGCATTCTTTAAGATCATGATCAACAAAGGTCGTGGCGAGATTGTGTATGCCACTGCTCAAGAATTTATTCGTGAGTATAACGAGGTAAAAGGAATTGTGAAAGCTACAGTTACATCTGCAGCGCCACTTTCTGAAGCTAATTTGGCAGCGATGAAAGATGTACTTGCGAAGGAAACCAACGCTCAAGTGATATTGATCAATAAAGTTGATCATAGTTTGATCGGTGGATTTGTAGTCAATATCGGCGATCGCCAAATTGATGCAAGTATTGCTGGTAAGTTGAATAAATTGGAAAGATATTTGAATCAGAATAATTAATTTGTTCTGATACTTGAAGTAAAATAAATCAAAAAACCCCTTATAATAATTAAAATGATAGAGGTAAGACCAGATGAAGTTTCGGCAATTCTAAGAGAGCAATTGTCGGGCTTTAAATCAGAAGCCGAACTAGAGGAAGTGGGTACCGTACTTGCTGTAGGTGACGGTATTGCTCGTATTTACGGCTTAACTAAAGTTCAGTCCGGTGAGTTGGTTGAATTTGATAACGGATTACAAGGTATTGTATTAAACTTAGAAGAAGACAACGTTGGTGTTGTACTTTTAGGTCCTTCGGATGAGATCAAAGAAGGAGATACTATTAAACGTACCAACCGTATTGCATCCATCAAAGTTGGTGAAGGCTTGTTGGGACGTGTTGTAAATACTTTAGGTCAACCAATCGATGGTAAAGGACCTATTCAAGGTGATTTGTATGAAATGCCTATCGAGCGTAAAGCTCCGGGTGTTATCTACCGTCAACCGGTAACTGAACCATTACAAACAGGTATTAAAGCGATCGATGCAATGATTCCAGTAGGTCGTGGTCAACGTGAGTTGGTTATTGGTGACCGTCAGACAGGTAAAACAGCTGTTTGTATCGATACAATCTTGAACCAAAAAGAATTCTATGATGCAGGAGAACCTGTATTTTGTATCTACGTTGCCGTAGGTCAAAAGAATTCTACAGTTGCGAATATCGTGCGTACATTGGAGGAGAGAGGCGCTATGGCTTATACAGTAGTTGTGGCTGCATCTGCTGCTGATCCAGCTCCACTTCAGTTTTATGCACCAATGTCAGGTGCTGCTATCGGTGAGTTTTTCCGTGATACAGGTCGTCCAGCATTGATCGTTTATGATGATTTGTCTAAGCAAGCAGTAGCTTACCGTGAGGTTTCTTTATTGTTACGTCGTCCACCGGGCCGCGAAGCATACCCAGGTGACGTATTTTATCTACACAGCCGTTTGTTGGAGCGTGCAGCGAAAATCAACTCTTCAGATGATATCGCGCGCAACATGAATGATCTACCTGAATCGATCAAACACTTGGTGAAAGGCGGTGGCTCATTAACTGCCCTTCCGATCATTGAAACCCAAGCTGGTGACGTTTCTGCATATATCCCAACCAACGTAATTTCAATTACAGACGGTCAGATTTTCTTGGAGTCTAACTTGTTTAACGCAGGTATTCGTCCAGCGATCAACGTAGGTATCTCTGTATCTCGTGTAGGTGGTAATGCGCAGATCAAACCGATGAAAAAGGTATCTGGTACATTAAAGTTAGATCAAGCTCAGTACCGTGAATTGGAAGCTTTTGCGAAATTCGGTTCTGATCTAGATGCTGCTACTAAATCTGTCTTAGATAAAGGTGTTCGTAACGTTGAGATCTTGAAACAAGGTCAATATTCTCCAGTTTCTGTAGAGAAACAAGTTGCGATTATTTATATCGGAACTAAAGGTTTATTGCGTAATGTTCCTGTAAATAAAGTGAGAGAATTTGAAGAAGAATTCTTGACTCAATTGGAACAACGTCATCCAGAAGTATTGTCAGCTTTCAAAGCTAATAAGTTCTCCGATGAATTAACTGCAGTGTTAGAAACAGTAGCTAAGGATTTAGCATCAAAATATTAATAGTAATGAGTATTTGGTATTGAGTCTATTGACTAGGCTCGATACTCAATACTAGGTACTTAATACTTAAAACAAATATGGCAAATTTAAAAGAAGTAAGAAACCGGATTACCTCGGTATCATCAACACAGCAGATCACGAAAGCTATGAAAATGGTTTCGGCTGCTAAATTGAAGCGCGCTACTAACGCTATCTTACAATTGCGCCCATATGCGAATAAACTAAGAGATATTTTGGCGGATGTTTCTGCGAGTGTTGAGGGAAGTAACTCTCCTTTTACAGTGGATCGCGAGCCAAATAAGGTATTAATCGTTGTTGTTTCTTCTAATAGAGGTTTGGCTGGAGCATTCAACGCAAATGTTATCAAAACGACTAATAACTTGATCTTTAACAAATATGCTGAGCAACATGCTAAGGGCAATTTGAGTATCATTGGTATTGGTAAAAAGGGTTATGACTTCTACTCGAAACGTAACTTCAATGTGGTAGCTAATCACTCTGATTTGTTTTCTGATTTAAATTTTGGTTCTGTATCTGTGGTGACTGAATTTATCATGGAGCAATTCAAAGAAGGTAATTTTGATCGTGTTGAAGTGGTTTATAATCAGTTCAAAAATGCTGCAGTTCAAGAGTTGACTGCAGAACAGATTTTACCATTATTACCTGCGGAGGAAAACAAACAACATACGCATAAAGCAAAAATAGAAGCTGAGGTGGATTATATCATCGAGCCTTCCAAAGAGAAGATTATCGAGGAATTGATTCCTAAAGCAATCAAGATTCAATTATACAAAGCTGTTTTAGACTCGAATGCTTCTGAGCATGGAGCACGTATGACGGCAATGGATAAAGCTACAGAGAATGCCGGTTACTTAATCAAATCACTGAAGCTATCTTACAACCAGGCACGTCAAGCTGCAATTACAACAGAATTGACGGAGATCGTATCTGGTGCAGCGGCATTATCAAACGGATAATCCTTTATTTGGAAATATATAAAAAAGGTGATAATCGAAAGATTATCACCTTTTTTATATATGCTATTTTTTACCATCGAATTAAGGCTGAACCCCACGTAAATCCTGCTCCAAAAGCTGCCAAACATACGAGATCACCGTCTTTAATCTTTCCTTCTTCCCAAGCCTCGCATAGTGCTATCGGTACAGAGGCTGCAGTGGTATTACCATATTTCTGAATATTGTTGAATACCTGATCCTCCCTTAATCCAAGTGTTTTCTGTACAAATTGCGAAATGCGAAGATTGGCCTGATGTGGAATTAATAAATCGATATCATTAGTTTTTAAATTATTTTTTGCTAGCGCTTCATGAATAACCTCAGGGAATTTGACAACAGCTTTTTTGAAGACGGCCTGTCCATCCATATTTGGAAACGCAGTCCCATCTTCGAGCATCTCCTTGGTCATCAATAATCCCCCCAATTCTTGGTCCGGCCAATCGGGCATTTTATCCAGCCAAATTCCACTGGATGCACCGGGATAATACATAGCTAGCTTTTCGGCATCGTCTCCGTCTGAATGTAAGTGCGTGCTCAGGATTCCTTTGCCGTTTTCGGCTGTGGGTTGCACAACCACTGCTCCGGCACCATCGCCGAAAATAACAGAAACGGCTCGTCCTCTCGTAGAAAAGTCAAGTGCAAAAGAGTGTTTCTCCGAACCAACCACTAGCACATTTTTGTACATCCCTGTTCTGACAAATTGATCGGCAATAGAAAGTGCATATATAAAACCTGAACATTGGTTTCTAATATCCAGTGCCCCGACCTCCTTCATCTTCATTTCCCGTTGCAGTAGAACGGCGCAGCCCGGGAAATAATAATCTGGCGATAAGGTGGCAAAGATGATGAAGTCGACATCTTCAGGTGTAATATGGGCTCGTTCGATAGCAATTTTAGCGGCTTCGACCCCCATAGTGGTGGTGGTTTCGCCTATTCGGTCTGCATATCTACGTTCTTTAATGCCAGTTCGTTCTTGAATCCATTCGTCACTGGTATCCATAAAGCGTGTTAGGTCATTATTGGTATATACATTTTTTGGAACGTAATAGCCAATTCCTGCAATTTTTGACTGTAACATAATAAATTCCTCTAATTGATTGTATTCTTCCCTTTTATATTATCGTTAATTTAGAAAAAAATATTCTATTTTTGCAGCATGGGTACCCAAACTGCTGAAGAAACCTTTACGTTAGAAGAGATATTAGCCTCTGTGAAAGAGTCTAATCGACTCATTTTGTGGAATGATGAAACCAATACGTTTGAACATGTGATTCATTGTCTCATCTATCATTTACAATATACCGAGAAGCAAGCTGAGAAGATTGCCTGGAAAGTACACACTGAGGGGAAATGTGCTGTATTGGAAGGCACCTATACGGAGATGGAAATCTATCGTAAAATTCTGAAAGCCGAGGGATTGACTGTTTCTGTGGAGTAATTTACTATTCTTTTGTTACCGTAATAATATGGTTACGCTTCAGTTTTGTCTATAAGTTTTAGTTTTCTTTGCACTATAACATATAAACTAAGCTGAAGCATGTTTTTTTACGCTAAATCGTTTAAATCTTTCTTATTTGTATTTTTTTTACCTGTTGTCCTTTTTGCTCAAACAGGTCAAATCAAAGCTATTTTAGTTGATAGCGAAACCTCTAAACCTATTTCATCGGCTAGTGTCGCGCTCTTGGACGCCCATAGTAACGTTCTTGTTAAGGGGGGACAGTCTGTATCCCAAGGATTCCTTTTGTTGTCTGATATTAAACCTGGTAAATATATTGTCCGTATCACTTATGTTGGCTACGAAACACAAACTATAGATAGTATAGCGGTCTTAGGGGGTAAAAGTAAGGACTTAGGTCGAATTGCTTTGAAACCTACGGGTAATATGTTGAATGAAGTTGTTATTGAAGGACGAGCTCCAGCCATGCAGATTGGTATAGACCGTAAAATCTTCAATGTAGGTGAGAGTTTGGTCAGCGCGGGTGGAACAGCGACTGATGTGCTTGCTAATGTTCCCACTTTGCAAGTTGATCAGGATGGATCGGTCAGTTTGCGTGGATCAAGTAGTGTGAAGATTTTAATCGACGGCCGGGAGTCTGCTTTAGCAGGAAATGATGTAACTTCTTTGCTTCAGAGTCTACCTGCCAATTCAATTGAAAAAGTTGAAGTCATCACAAATCCATCCTCTAAATATGATGCAGAGGGCCAAACTGGGATTATCAATATTGTTTTAAAGAAAAATATTCGAACAGGGCTGAACGGATCGATAAATACATCCGCTGGTTCTTATGATAATTATATGGCTGGTATAACATTGAATTATCGTGATCGGAAATTCAATTACTTCGGATCCTATAACTTCAATAAACGAAACATGTTGGGAAGTGGGAAAACGGACAACACGTTTTTTGGTGATAGCACGCGTAATTATAGCGAATCCGAATCGTCAAGAAAGGGCAATAGCCATACGGTAAAAGCTGGGTTTGATTATAATATGTCAGATCGAACTTCATTGAGTTTTTCGGGTAATTTAAGTATACGTGATAACAAGCGAATAGAGGACTTGAATTATGAGTTCTTCAAGCAATCGCAGATGACAGGAACGAGTGTTCGAAATTCAACGCAATTTGAGGACGATCTGGGTTATGAATTAAATGCTGATTTTAAACATCAATTTAAGCGAGAAGGAGAGGAGTTGACGGGGAATGCAAGTTATGGAAGAGACAAGGAAGATGGTACAAATGATTTTTCTCAAAATTATACCGATGGACGGAAGGCCACTTCACGGAAGAATGTTACGTCTGAGGATGGCAAGAATATCAACCTTCAATTAGATTATGTTTTACCTTTCTCTGAAGTAAGCAAATTTGAGGCGGGTTACCGTTCTCAAATCAGAAAGTCATTTGATACCCAGTTTTCCAGATCACTCGATTCTATAGGTAACTATGTGCCAGATTATAGAATCAGCAACGATTTTGATTTCACGAGTACAGTCCATGCGATCTATGCGAATTATCAAAATAAATTAACGGATAAAATTGGCTATCAAATCGGACTACGTGGAGAACAATTTGAGCTGAAGTCTACCTATTTCTCCAAGGATCCAGCTGCTGTGGAAACGGAATCCAATGCTAAACAGAAATTTTTCAGGTTATATCCAACACTGTTTTTAACCTACGATGTTGGTGAAAATGGGGATAAAGTTCAATTTAGCTACTCGCGCCGTGTTCAACGGGCTCGTGGTTGGCAAGTTAACCCATTTTTAAACGTATCCGATGATTTAAATTATCGTCAGGGAAATCCGAATCTGAAACCGGAAGATGTGCACAGTTTGGAAATGAGCTTTGCCAAAACCTTTGGTAAAGTAAACCTCATATCTTCGGCTTATTTCAATCACGCAAGTGAGGTTATTCAGCCATTTGTTTACAAGATAGAGGATGGAAGAACATACAGTAGATGGGAGAATATGACCAGTCGTAATCTTTCGGGTTTTGAGTTTATTTCAAAGATCAACGCAACGAAGGATTTTGACTTTACATTTAATCTCAATTTGATCCACATTCAGTATAATGCAAACCCGGACTATGATATTAAAGAACGAAATGATTTCGCTTATAATGCTAATCTGACCGCTAATTATCGTTTTACGCCAACATTTTCTGCACAAGTGCGCGGCGAGTATAATTCTTCCCGTGTAATGGCTCAGGGACAGATGAATGCAATGAAAGGTATGGATCTGGCCTTGAAAAAAGATGTGTTTAAGAAGAAAGCTTCAATTATGTTGAATGTTAGAGATGTATTTAATTCGCGGAAAATGAATGGTGTGACAGAAACCTCTCAACTTATATCCAATTTTGAGCACCGTTGGATGAAGCGGATGGTAACTTTATCACTTTCCTATCGGTTTGGTAGCCAAGATTTAAACAAATCAAAGAAGAAAGAGTCAAATACAAATGAAATGGGCGGTGGAGAGGAATATTAAAAAATATTCCTCTTTATACACTCAAATGCTTAAATTTAATTTTAAAACAAACCTAAAACTAAAAAGAATGAAGTTATTAAAAACAGTTCTTGCGGTATCGGTGATTGCTTTTTCAGCACATCTTAATACTGCCGTAGCGCAAGCAAAAAAAGAGGTTCCTGCTTACAAAATCTTAGATTTACCTCGTGTAGATATCAAGAAATTTAAAAAGAATAAAGCTGGAGCCTATGTTATTTTTGATGGTACTTCGCTGGAAGGCTGGAGAGGATATGATAAGACCGTAGTCCCGAAAAGATGGGTAATTAATGAGGGGGCGATCAAATTTGATAGCCAGGCTAATGTTGGTAAAGAAGAAGGCGGAGATTTGGTCTTTGCTCATGATTTTAAGAATTTCGAATTGGAGATGGAATGGAAAGTTGCTAAAGGAGCAAATTCGGGTATCTTCTTTTTAGCGAAGGAAGTGGAAGGACAGCCGATTTATATCTCGTCTCCAGAATGCCAGGTCCTGGACAATGAAAACCATCCTGATGCTAAAATGGGGGTAGATGGAAACCGTAAATCGACTTCATTGTACGATATGATTCCTGCCAAGCCGCAGAATGGTAAACCGTATGGCGAGTGGAATAAGGTTAAGATCAGAGTAAACAATGGCAAGGTCGAGCATTTTCAAAATGGTGTAAAGGTTGTTGAATATACATTATGGGATAAGTCGTGGATTGATTTATTGCAAAAAAGTAAATTCAGTGAAGAAAAATGGCCTTTGGCTTTTGAATTGTTGAGCCATGTTGGTGGCGATAGCAAATCAGGGCTTATCGGTCTTCAGGATCATGGAAATGATGTCTGGTTTAAGAATATTACCGTTAAGGTTCTAAAATAGAAAAAGCAGCTTTAAGCTGCTTTTTCTATTTGCTATAGTATCGATTGTAACTCTTTTAAGTCGATAATCATATGTGATACATCGTCCGGTTTTTCAATAACATTTGGGTTAAAGAAAATGGCATCCATGCCTACATTTACGGCTCCACGGATGTCGGCATCCAGGTTATCTCCAATCATCAGTGATTGCTGCGCCCGAGCTTGAGCAGTCGTCATAGCGAACTCAAATATTCGGGGGTCCGGTTTATTCACGCCGATGACTTCCGAAATAAAAATATGTTTGAAATATTTGCTGAGGTTGCTCTTTTCCAGTTTGGTCTCACAGGCCTCTTTAAAACCATTCGATATCAGGTGAAGATTGTATCTTTCACCCAAATAAGCCAAGGTTTCATGTGCATGTGGAAACAGATTTGTTTTTTTGGGACAGATAGCGAGGTATTCCAGTTCGAATTCTTCAGGAAACAACTCCGGATCGACACCGAGCTCAGTAAAGGTGTCGGCAAAGCGTGCTTTCCTGAGTTCTGGTTTTGATATCTTTCCGTGATGATAGAGCCCCCAAAGGCGATGATTGTTAACCGTATAAGTTTCTATAAAACGAGTGGATGACTCTTGATTGAACAAGTGATCAAACTTGTATTTAAAATATAACTCGTGCAGACTTTCTTCGGCATTTTTATCAAAATCCCATATGGTATGATCCAGGTCGAAGAAAATGTCTTTTTTCTCGTGATTAAACATATACAAAATTAAAACAAATTAATTTTAAATTCCAAGTCAGTTGGGTTAGCTAGTGATGAAATTAAAGGTCACTTTTAGCGCTATCGGGTCTCCGATGGTTTATATGAGTCTGTTTGGTGATTTTAGTCTTATTGCGAATCGGTTAATTTTCTTCTTTGTGTCATAATCCTCCGGATATTTCCAAATACATAGGTGAATACCTATTTTTGTCACATGAAGAAAGCGCTGTTACTCTTTTATTTTCTATTGTTCTATGCGGTTATGCAACTGATATGGTGGGGGGTGATGTTTATTCGTTTTGATCCGAGTAAAAAGAACATGATCATAGGGGAGGGAATATTCTTCTTGATTATTTTCTTGTGGGGTGCATGGCGATTGAAGCGACTGGTTGAAAGGGAGCAGAAACTGTTGCAGCAACAGCAGAACTTTCTTTTGGCTATCACACATGAACTTAAATCGCCGTTGGCTTCTGTCAAATTGTATATTCAAACGATTTTGAGACGTGATCTTGACAAGGAGCAACAACAAACGTTCTTGAGAAATTCGCTGAAGGATATCGAGCGTTTGGATGATCTGGTTGAAAATGTATTGATGACAACCAAGTTGGACAGCCGTAACTACAGTATGCCGAAAGAGGATTTTAATTTTACTGCTTTGGTAGAACAGGTTGTGGATAGACTTCAAAAGAATTCCTGTAGTTCGCAAGTCTTGAAACCTTATTTGGAGTCGGATATCATTATTCATGCTGATAAGTTTGCGATTAGTAATGTGGTTACTAATCTGATAGAAAATGCCATTAAGTATTCACCGGCATGTGCTATGGTGGATGTGAAATTATATACGGAGAATAATAAAATAATTTTTTCTGTTGCTGACCATGGTATCGGTATCAGTGATGAAGAGAAAAAACTTATCTTTAATAAGTTTTATCGCGTGGGAAGTGAGGCAACACGAAAAACCAAAGGTACAGGTTTGGGGTTATATATCGTGAAAACCGTATTGCAGAAGCACGACGCGACCATAAAAGTTAAAGATAACACTCCTAAAGGGAGTATTTTTGAAGTAACATTTGAAAGAAATGCAAAGTAAACAAAGAATATTACTTGTCGAAGATGAAGAACACTTGTTAGAAGCTATCAAGTTGAATCTCGAAATGGAAGGTTACCGTGTTACTACGGCTACCGATGGAAAAAAAGCACTAAAAGTCTTCAAGGAGGAACGTTTCAACTTGGTGGTTTTGGATGTG
This sequence comes from Sphingobacterium sp. UBA5639, assembly GCF_002421245.1. Lineage (NCBI taxonomy): Bacteria > Pseudomonadati > Bacteroidota > Sphingobacteriia > Sphingobacteriales > Sphingobacteriaceae > Sphingobacterium > Sphingobacterium sp. UBA5639. Next base: position 225,204 of record NZ_DIJR01000025.1, on the reverse strand, counting down.
ATGATTCCCGAAATAGATGGATTCCAAGTAGCTGAAACTATTCGACTGCAAAACACTGAAGTTCCTATCATGTTTTTAACTGCGAAAAATAGCAGTGAGGATCGAATTACGGGTCTTAAGAAAGGGGCGGATGATTATTTGGTAAAACCTTTCAACTTAGAAGAATTGATCCTTCGCGTTGGAAATTTGGTGCGTCGTGGCATGAAACCGGATGATTTGAAAGAACTAAATTCTTATCAAATCGGTGATAAAACGATCTATTTTAATTCGTATGAGCTACATCATGCGGATGGCACGATCACTTCTTTGACAAAGAAGGAGACTATGCTGTTGAAACTGTTGATTGAACGACGTAATGAGGCAGTATCACGGGAACAAATATTGGAGACCGTATGGAATTACGATGTTTATCCATCTACGCGTACCATCGACAATTTTATCTTAACCTTCCGAAAATATTTCGAACCAGATCAAAAGCATCCGATTTATTTCCATTCTATCAGAGGTGTTGGTTATAAGTTTACCGACAATAACGCATAGGTAGAAAGAGATGATGACAATCAAGGCTAGAATAGCCGTTATTTTTATTGCTGCATTATTTTTGGGCTATGGCTTATACCAGGGGCATTATCAAACTGCTGTGCTGATAGCGGGTGGAATAGGCTACTTGATTTGGAGTCATTTTAGAGAAGGGTCCGTTTTTTTGGCAACGCAGGCTTTTCATAGACAAGATTATGAAAAGGCAAAAAACTTACTTGCTGAGATAAAGAATCCGGATGCACTTCGTAAAGGCAGGCGCAATTTCTATGAATTTATGATGGGAAACATTGCGCTTAAAGAGGAACGCGTCGATGAGGCTGAATATCATTTTCAGCTAGCTTCGCGTCTGCCTTGGAAAAAAGATAATGAAAAGGGTATGGTTATGATTAATCTAGCAAATATAGCGCTGCGAAAGTTGGATTATGAAAGAGCTAGAGCTTATACAGATGTTGCCAATAAGCTACATCTGACGGCTAGGCAGAACAGCATTATTACAAAAATAGAAAACGAAATTTCAAAACATTTATAGTGAGTACTACTTTACAAAACGACTTATTGATTAGAGCTGCGTTCTCGCAGCAAACGGAAAGACCTCCTGTGTGGATGATGCGTCAAGCTGGACGCTTTATGAAGGAATATTGGGATATCAAGAATAAATATTCCTTTTTGGAGATGTGCAAAACACCAGAAATTGCTGCGGATGTCACTATGCTCCCAGTAGATTTGCTAGGCATTGATGCCGCTATTTTATTTTCTGATATTTTAGTTACAGCTGAAGCTATGGGAGGGGATCTGTCCTTTGAGCAAGGTGTCGGTCCTCGTTTTTCTAATCCTGTTCGCTCTGTAAAGGATGCTGAAGCTTTGTCTACCAACTGTTTGGATAAATTGCAGTATGTTGCTGATGCAATCAAGGTCATTCAACAACGTCTTGACAGCCGCATCCCTTTGATTGGTTTTGCGGGCGCACCATTTACAATTTTAAGTTATTTGGTTGAAGGTGGATCTTCAAAAGATTTTAAGTTAACGAAGTTGATGTTGAACAATCAGCCTGAGTTAGCACATCTGATCCTTCAAAAGATTGCAGATGTAACGGTTGAATATCTTAACATGCAGATTGCAGCCGGAGTAAATGCAATTCAATTATTTGATAGCTGGGCCTTGGCCTTATCTTGGAATGATTATCGTGATTTTTCGCATTATTATAATAAGCAGATTATTGCGAAGTTGAACCGTAAGGATATTCCAGTCATTTCCTTTTGCAAAGGATCTTCTGTTTTTGCACCAATGATGGTCGAAGCGCAACCTGATGTTGTTTCTATCGATTGGAATGCAGATTTAAAAAATATTAAACAATCTCTGCCGCAGGGTATTGCTGTTCAAGGGAATTTGGATCCATTTGTTTTGTATGCAGATAAACCTGTTATCAAAAAGAAGATTATCGAACTATTTGAGCGCATGAGAGGTGAAAATGGTTTTATTTTCAATTTGGGTCATGGTATTATGCCGGATATTCCTTTTGATAATGTAAAATATGCCATTGAGGTTGTAAAGGAATTTAGCTATTAGTTTGCTATCCACTTCAACAACAAAAACGACTTGCCTCTGGCAGGTCGTTTTTGTTGTTACATGCTACAATCTCGTGTTTTTGATAGTGTTCTTTTGTATAATGGATGTAAGATTTGTGCAATTGATGTTTGGACGTATTGATTGCTCTTAACTTTTCTTATTTTTGTACCTATGGTCTATTTATATGCAAAAGCAGTTCATATTATCTTTGTGATTTGTTGGATGTCAGGTCTGTTCTATATGCCTCGACTCTTTATATATCATACAGAAGCTAAGGACAAGAGTCAGGAAGCATTTGATGTTTTGCATAAAGAATTCAGTAAGATGGAAAAATTACTGTGGTGGGTAATTACTACTCCTGCGATGTACATCACAGTCTTTTCTGCACTAGTTATGTTATGGTATTCTCCTGGCTTATTATCCATGGGGTGGATGCATGTAAAACTGACATTCGTTCTGGGAATGATAATTTATCATTTTACCTGCCAGAAGATTATGTTCAAATTAAGCCGTCAAGAATCCAAATTAACCTCAACAAAACTCCGTTTGTTTAATGAGGTCGCGACAGTTTTATTATTTGCGATTGTTTTTACTGTTGTCTTAAAGTCAGCCCTGAATTGGATATTTGGTGTTTTGGGGCTCTTAATTTTATCCATCGCTTTAATGATGGCCGTAAAACTTTATAAGAAGTACCGGAACAAGAAAGCATAACAAAATGTTAAATTCGTCTGGTTTCTTAATCCTTTTTTATGCTGTGTAGTCGAAAGATTATAAATTGAATCGGATTATGTACAGGAAAATTTTGGTGACGGTCTCGTTGCTTATTGTCGCAACGGCTGGGTTCGCGCAGCGATACAGACCTTTTGGAGGAGCATTAAATATCTATTCTACTGATGTTCCATTTTTTCTTTATATCAACAACGTTTTGTATAACAATAGAGCTTCCACGGATATCAGGGTCCCCAATTTGACGAGTCGTCGTTATGATCTGCGTATTGTGTTTGCTGATAGGCAGCAACGAACGTTGAACGGTAGCGGCGTGCAACTTGTCAATAGAAATGGACAATATATGAATGTTGTATTTTCTGTCAGTAGCAGACGTGGAAATAGGGGGATTATCTTGGAGTCCATGAATCCTGTTGATCGGTATAACAACGGTAATTATCGTGAGGATTTACCTTATACTAACCGGGACGGATATCGCAATGAACAAGGTAATGATCGATACAGACAATCAGAAGATCGTGACGATTTGCCAGACAATAATCGTGAAGGATATAACAAAGGATGGAATAATGATCGATATAGGCAATCAGGAGACGATAAGGTTTATCGCGACGGTGTAGCGAATCAAAGAGGATATGCTGAAAATGAAGATAATGATCAGTCTGATAACGGAGTAATGAATAAGACGAATTCTAATCGATTGAACGATCTATTGAATCAGAAGGAAAACGATCAGGATAGGCTTGCTGTAGCTGCTCAGGAATTAAAAAGTATGCGCCTAAGTGTTACTGAAATTGTTGATTTAATGGAACTTTTTATACGAGATGATAATAAACTGGCTTTTGCCAAATATGCTTATCCGACCTGTGTGGATAAACAGCATTATGAGAGAGTAGGGGATGCCTTATCGTTCAGTTCAACCCGGGAGAAGCTAGTGGATTTTTTAAAAAAATAAAAGGAGCATTTTGCTCCTTTTTTATTCACCGCCGAAGCAGATATATTTTAATTCCATATATTCATCCAAACCGTGTTTAGAACCTTCACGACCTACACCAGATTTTTTTACTCCACCAAAAGGAGCTGCTGCATTTGAAATAAGACCTGTGTTAATACCTACCATGCCAGCTTCTAGCTGTTCAGCAACACGAAAACAGCGATTTATATTTGTACTATAGAAATAGGAGGCTAGGCCAAATTCAGTAGCGTTGGCCATTGCTATTCCATCATCTTCTGTTTTGAAACTGAAAAGAGCGCAAATAGGACCAAAAGTCTCCTCGCGGAATATAAGTGCTTCTTTCGGGACGTTGGTCAGGACAGTTGGTTGGAAAAATAGGTCTTTGATGACCTTTCCTCCTGTAGCCAATTCGGCACCATGATTTAACGCGTCTTGCACATGATGCTGCACTTTTTCTAGCCCTTTTGTATTGATTAATGGACCTACCTGGACGCCTTTGTCAAGTCCATTGCCAACTTTCAATTTACTGACAGCATGGCTAAGTTTCATCGAAAACTCATCATAGACTTCTTCTTGGATTAGAAACCTATTGATGGAAACGCAAGTTTGCCCTGAGTTTCTAAATTTTCCGGCAATAGCTCCTTCGACTGCAGCATCAATATCCGCATCGTTAAAAACCAAAAAAGGAGCATTACCACCAAGCTCCATAGACACTTTTTTAATGTTAGAGGCTGATTGTTCTATGAGTGTTTTTCCGACTTCGGTTGAGCCTGTGAAAGATAGTTTTCGTATGAGGTTGTTCGTAGCGAGTTCTTTGCCGATACCAGCACTATCTTTTCCAGTAATCACATTAAAAACGCCTTTTGGAATCCCAGCATCTTCAGCCAGTTTAGCCAAAGCTATAGCAGAAAATGGTGTTTGAGATGCCGGTTTTAGCACAATGGTACAACCAGATACCAAAGCTGGAGCAACCTTTCGGGTGATCATCGCTAAGGGGAAATTCCAGGGTGTAATTGCAGCAACAACTCCGACCCCTTGCCTAATTGTAAGCATTCTAGTTCCTTTTTTTTGAGAAGGTATCGTCTCACCATAGGCCCTTTTTCCTTCTTCTGAAAACCATTCTACGAAGGAACTACCGTAGTCAACCTCTACCCTCGATTCGCTAAGGGGTTTGCCACTTTCTAAGGTCATGATTTCCGCTAGATCGTCTTTATATTGCTGAATAAGATCGTACCACTTTCGGACGGTGTTGCATCGTTCCAGTACAGTTGTGTTTTTCCAGCTTTTCCACGCCTTGTCAGCATCAATTATGGCTTTAGTACAGTCAGCTACTTTTAGATCTGGCAACGAAGCAATAACTTTCCCTGTTGCAGGATTTACCACATCAAAGGTGTGTTTTGACTTGATAAATTTCCCATTGATATAGGCACTGTCAATTAAAAGTGTATTTTTCATCGATGTAAATTTAATTGTCACAAGTATAATTAGAAGATTTCTGAACTAAACTTCACTTCAATATGATCGTTGTTTGTTCAAATGAATCTCTCTCGCTCAGATTTTGACGGTATTGTGCAAAACTCATTTTTTCCAAACCATCGATAGCGATTTTTAGCAAAATAATCATAGAGCGCATCTCTCCATTTGAGTGGTAAAATCTTCAGTAAATAACATGTCATGTATGGGAAGCCCAATTGCTTACAAATCTTTAAAACAGCTTCACTTTTGAGATAGATACCGGTTGGAGATAGGAAAACAATGGAGTCAGTATTTTTGGGAATATTTGTTAGTGTGGTCCGGGCAAATTCAGACTGCAAAGAACTAAATAAGAATTTCTTTCTGCGATTTATTCTTAATAATAGTTGAACAAAGCGATTACAGATCAAGCAATCACCATCGAAAAAGATGATATATCTCCCTTGTTGTTCCATATTATAAAGTTACTTCTATTTATTGAAAGTACTGCCACAACAAGATCATAAAAGGGAGAGATTTTATCATTAACCGAGTTTAGTCCTCTATGTAAAAAAGGCGGTGTTTCTATTGGAAACACCGCCTTTTTTAATTCCTTTTTATAGGTTTTTCATGATTGTATGTCCCATACGATCCCTTTTGGTTTTTAAGTACTCTTCGTTAAAGGGATTTGCAGTTATTTCAATAGGTACATTTTCTATAATTTCAAGACCATAACCTACTAGGCCAGCACGTTTTGTCGGATTATTTGACATAAGACGCATTTTTGTGACACCAAGATTTCGAAGAATCTGTGCTCCGACACCATAGTCTCTTAAATCTGCTTTAAATCCTAATTGTACATTGGCATCTACCGTGTCCAAGCCATTTTCTTGTAACTTGTAAGCATGTAGCTTATTGATCAGTCCAATACCGCGACCTTCTTGATTCATATAGACAATAACACCTTTCCCCTCTTGCTGGATCATTTCCATTGCTTTGTGCAATTGAGGACCACAGTCACAACGGCAAGAACCAAAAATATCACCCGTAACACAAGAGCTGTGCACCCGCACCAAAATAGGCTCATCTTCATTCCACTCGCCTTTGTAAAGCGCTAAATGTTGTTCGCCAGTGTCTTTTTGTGTAAAGGCTTTCATCTTAAAATCACCAAATTGCGTTGGCATATTAACAGTGACTTCTTCATTGATTAAAGAATCGTGCTTAAGACGGTATTCAATTAGATCTTCAATACTAACGATCTTTAAATCAAATTTTTTAGCAACCTCTATTAGTTCTGGAAGTCTGGCCATTTCACCATCTTCTTTTAGAATCTCAACCAATACACCTGCTGGTTCAAATCCTGCTAATCGAGCCAGGTCAACGGTAGCTTCAGTGTGTCCTGTGCGACGTAATACGCCACCATCTTTTGCTATTAGCGGGAAAATATGTCCTGGTCTACCTAATTCTTCATAATGAATATTAGGATCAATCATTGCTTTAATTGTTTTCGAGCGGTCTGACGCAGAAATTCCGGTTGTACAACCGTATCCCTGTAAGTCAATGGAAACTGTAAAGTTTGTTTCATATACTGCTGTATTCTGTCCCACCATTAGATCCAGATGTAATGCATCTGCTCTTTCTTTTGTAATTGGGGCACACACTAGTCCACGACCATGAGTCGCCATAAAGTTGATGATTTCGGGAGTTGCATTGCGGGCAGCTGTGACAAAGTCTCCTTCATTTTCGCGATCTTCGTCATCCACGACGATTACTACTTTTCCTGCTTGTATATCAGCGATCGCTTCTTCGATCGTGTTTAATTTGAAATCCATTTATTGATATATTGTAATTGGTACAAAGTTAGTGTAGAATCTAAATTTATTTATAATAGCGTTGTCACAATCTAATGTGATTCTTTCAATTTATTCTTTTTTGCAAGCTTTTCCTTAATCCATTTCCAAGCGGCTTCTACTTTTAATTTATATTGATCAATATCAAATAACGCGGAATCTGTCGTTGACTTGTATGTTAGAAAAGCGGCCAATGGTGTTAAGACAATAATGGCCATCCACATGCCAACGGCTGATGATATGGCACCATCTTTAGCTGTTTTTTCTGCTACTGTAGAGATAATGTGATAGATCAGAAAGAAAATGATGGCCATCACCACAGGAAGACCAAGTCCACCTTTTCTGATAATGGCTCCTAGTGGAGCTCCAATTGCAAATAGTAAGAGACAGGAGACAGCTAGGGTAAACTTGCGATGCCATTCAATACGATAACGGATATCTTTCGATTTGTAATCTTTAAATTCAAGTGTACGGCCGTTTAGATCTTCCTTTAAATAATTCAATTGGTTCAGCGCATTCATAGTGATTTGTGCTCGTTGTTCTTGTGGAACGAGATCGGTAAGCAAATTTTTAAAAGGTTTGATCTTAGCCTCTTTGACCTTTGGCTGTCCGGGTTGATTCACACTAAAATATTTCGAATAGATATTATATCGGGTGTCTAATGTACGGACGATTGCCTTTCCCATGCTGTCTATTTTGATATGATTGGAATCGATGTACATGTCTAACTGTTTCAGGTTTAACATGGCATGGTGGCTCTTGAAGAGGTTTTCGTCAGTTTTACCCTGTTGAAAACTTCCCATATCAAACTTTTGCTCTGTTTCCTTAAACTTAAACCGCGTAAATTGCTGGCGTGGATCGTAGGTCTTGGAGTTTTTAGTCCGTGCTTCCTCGTAGCGGATACCATCCTTAAGTTTAAGGATCATATAATTGTTGTCAGGAGAGTTATAGATATACCCTTCTTTGGCCATAAGTACATTATTGGCTGTATTACCGCCACGATGATCATAGATCATCAAGTCATAGAGAATTGTTCCCGCTTTGTTTTTTCCTCTAGCGCGGATTGAGTAACCTGGAATGGTGTTGTTAAAGATTCCGGGTTTGATGAGGAAATCTGCCTTTTTATTACGTACATCAGTAAGTAGCGTACCCATTTTTAGGTTCACTACGGGGAGAATATAATCGGAGAACAGAAAAGAACTTGTTGCGAAAATTGCAACGAGTATAAATAGCGGGGTCATTGCTTTACGTAAAGATACGCCTGCAGCCTTGATTGCAACTAATTCATAGCTTTCACCCAGATTTCCGAAAGTCATAATGGAGGAAAGGAGCATGGATAAAGGCATTGCCATTTGGATTTGAACAACGCATTGATATCCAATTAGCTCCATGATGGTATACCATTCAAATCCTTTTCCAATCAAATCATCAATGTACTTGAATAGGAAAAGCATCAATAAGACAAACATCACAATAAAGAATGTGACAATAAATGGTTTTATGAAAGCTTGAAGAATAAGTAAATGAACCTTTTTCATCCGTGACGCAAAGCAAATTGATGCCTTTACATTAAGGCATCTCCCAACTAAGAAGCTCCTGCTGGAGCCCCTAGTGGAAATATATTGCAAAGATAGGCTTTTTTATGCACCTATAACACTTTGAAGATAGACTATTGAATTTTTCCAAATTAACTTTCTATTTTCAAGGTCTTCTTCTTTAGCATAATCTGTTATCTTAAGAGCAACATCATTCGTTAGCTCGTCTTGATCGATCTCCAGATCGAAATAATAGGGATCATCATCTAGCCATTTAAAGCGTACAGATTTATTTTCTTTTGATGCTACAATTTTTGCTCGGTGAGGTTCATCATCCCAAATGAAAGTATAAACGGTGTCTTTATAGTTTACATCATCTGCAAACCATTGCGCCAATTCGTTTGGTTCTTGCAAATACGGAAATAAAATTCTAGGTGAAGAGTTGATGATATATTCTAGTTGGAATTTTATTTTATCTGCCATAAAAATGTTTTTTTAAATTTTAGTTTGTTTAAATCAAAAATAAGCTATATTTGCATTCCCAAAAATGGCGGGGTAGCTCAGATGGTTAGAGCGTTGGATTCATAACCCAAAGGTCGGCAGTTCGATTCTGCTCCCCGCTACAAATCTCTTCCAAAATTGCTTTTTATTGCATCAACTTATTATTTGTAATAATACATATTTATTTTGTTATTGCAAGTTTTTTTGTAAAAAGTTGCTCCCGTTTTTTAATAAACATGTTGTTTTTTGGGCTGTCAATTTTTTTAAGTTCATTTTCTATTTTTCAATGCTAAATTTATTGAGTTAAAAATGAGTTTGTTGTGTTTAATACAAGTTTTAAATAGGCCAGAATCAGTAAAAAAATAAAAAAATCTTTTGAATTGACATACGAAGTGGTATATTTGCATACCGAAACGGCGGGGTAGCTCAGATGGTTAGAGCGTTGGATTCATAACCCAAAGGTCGGCAGTTCGATTCTGCTCCCCGCTACTAAAAGCATCAATCTTAACAAGATTGATGCTTTTTTTATGATTGCATGTATTTCCTTTTTATCGCATTTCCTTTTTTTCGCTGCTGGCAAGATTACATCTATCTTTGTATTGTTTTATGGATAATATTTAAATAATGAATATAAGACCTATACTAACCCTATTTTGCTTTTTTATCTGCCATCATGTTTTTGCACAACAAGGCACAAAAAGCCACGTCGTTACACATCAACGGAAAACCATTCTATGTGATGCACAGAAAGGCGAGAATTCTTACCCGGCTTGGGGAGTATTTCCAAAAGAAAATTATCCTATACGAAAGGTTACTATGTTTGTTACGCTGGGGAGCCCGGATAGTTTGCGCACGGCGCATTGGGACTATTTGGATCACATCGTATTACGTCGTAAAGGAGGGAAAAATGGACCAGCACTAAATTATGAATTAGGAAGAATGCTTACGCCATATGGTAGTATTTACAATAAGGGATGGAGTTGGAAGTGGCAGGTCGATGTAACTGATTTTGCTCCTTTCTTAAGGGATAGCGTGGAAATTGTCTATACTCATTCTGGTTTTGAGGACAAGACTGTGGGATGGGCACTTACCGTAGATTTTGAAATTTTATCAGGTCCACCAGTTGTTACCCCATTGGGAATAACAACGCTGTGGAATAAAGCCTATAAATATGGGGATGTCAACGAAAAGATAGCAGAAAATCTACTGCCAATAACATATACCTCGAGTGCGGGAGCAGCATTGAGCCGAATACGCATTCAGCATACAGGGCATGGTATGGATAAACCACGTGGCTGTAGCGAATTCTGTAGCCGGTGGCGCGAACTAACCTTCGATGGAAAGACTGTGGACAAACGTGATATGTGGAAGAAATGTGGGGGTAATCCACTTTATCCACAAGGCGGGACCTGGGTACATGACCGCGCATATTGGTGTCCTGGAGATTTACAGCAGCCTGATTTTATTGATGTATTTACTAAAGTTGGTACCCATCAAATTGCCTTACAGATGGAACATTATACAGCGACTGATAATGTGCAGGCTGTCGAAAATATATCCGCTTACTTGTTTCAATATTCTGCCCCTAAGCAAAAAGTTGATGTTGCCGTTGAGTCAATAATGGTTCCAAGTGATGAACAGCGTTTTTCTCGATTAAATCCGGCGAGTGTTGGCCCAAGGATCTCTTTCAGAAATTTAGGTGCTGAGCCGATTCGTACCCTAGAAATTGTTTATGGCACGAAGGGATTCCCTGCCAGAACTTTTCATTGGAAAGGTAATCTTTCTTTTAATCAGGTTGCAGAAGTTATACTGCCTGGAGAAATACAAGAAAGAGATCAGGAGAATGTATTTACGGTATCACTTCTAAAACCGAATGGCAAGTCGGATGCGTGGCCTATAGACAATAAGGCGGAAAGCGTCTTTACCGCGCTGCAGCTATTTCCCACTGATTTTGTTTTGGAGTTTATGACCAATAATAAACCGGCGGATAATCGTATATTTCTAATTAATGCAAAGCAGGATACGGTCTTTCGCAAAAATGGCGCCCAACTGGCTGCGGCAACGATGTATAGAGATACTTTACACCTTAATGATGGAAACCACTCACTCTCTTTGGCCGATACCGCAGGTAACGGACTGCAGTTTTGGGCACAACCTGAAAATGGTGATGGCCATTTACGAATCTTCGATTTGAAAGGAAACCTTATTCATGCTTTTGAAAGCGATTGTGGAAATGGCGAAATGTTTAGTTTCCATGCTAAACGTGGATTTGAGACGGGTCTAAGTTCAACGCAATATGCCTTCTCGCTTTATCCAAGGTCGGTTGTGGATAAGACTCAACTAAGCGTAGTCTCCAATGAACCGAGTGAGATGACTGTGCTTTTTATGGTTGATGGCGTTTTGTGGCAAAAACACGAATACAAATCCATTCAACAGGCTGTGCTGAATTATGATGTGAGTCATTTACCATCAGGAAGAATAATCGTAGAAGTTTTGATGGATGGTATTAGCCAGTTTAAAGGACGAATAAATAAAAGATAACCGGATAAAGAAAAGCGTGAAGATATTTTGTGCTTAGATTTTGAAGAATTTGATAAAAAAAGCTCCATTATGGAGCTTTTTTTCATCTGTTTAATCAATTGTCGTCGTAAGCTAAGCCTTTCCAGTCTTCTCGCTGTAAGTACTTCAGCATTAAAAAGAAGATGAACCATGCAAGTCCAGCTAAGATCCAAATTAGTGTTTCATAGTGGAAAATGGTTTTATGTAAGTATCCCAAAATACCCAATAGACCTAATATCAGTAGATTAGTTATTGCTTTTGAATTGGATTGACTAGCCTTCGAAAACGGATAGCTTTTGACAATAAAAAGCATAATCAGAATACTTTCGATACCGCCAATAGCGGAAGATAATAGCAGATCATTAATAGAACTGAGACCAAATAGTGGTACACAGATAGAAAGAAACAGAATGTTGAACGGTAAAACATATTTGATAAGACATGCTTTAAGAACTCCAGTCATCAGTTGTCCTGGTTTTTGTATGGGAGTCACATGGTAGACCCAGGCCGCTTTATATTTATTACTTTGCGTAATAAGCTGGAAAACGGTTAGTATGGTTAATAACGAAAGATAAAACATAATTATATACAAGCCTGAATCACGAAGCTTCGCTATTTTGCCAGCTATTGGGAGATCATCTCCTGTACGTAGAAATAAAAAAACGAAATAAATAGGTAGATAAGCCAACGAAGGGTATAGCTGTTGCTTAAATTCTCTCGTTTTAGAACTTATCAGCCATACAATGCTAAATCCTGCCTCTTCAACCGGGGATGAGCAAACCTTCGAGGAAATTCTTTTATATAAAGGTAATTGGGATGGATTATTTCGAGTTAATTGTGAAGCTTCATCAGGAAGGCTATCGGCGGTTGCAAGTGCAGCTATTTTCGCATTAAATCCACGTGAAAATAGCTTAGTACAAGCGTAAATACCAGCAAGAGGAGTTAGTATTCCTAATGTTGATAAGACGACCATATGTACACTGTGGCTGCCAAAGAGTAATGGTTGAAATGATGCAATCCAGGTACTTGGGAATATCCAAAGAAATCTGAGCTGTTCCATCGTTAAATGAGATTCTACAATAGATTGAATCAAATTAGGGCCAACATAATAGGATAGGAAAAGAACTAGCGAGAGACCGATCTGTATATAAGTAATTACATCTTTAAACTTTTGTATGGGGAGATATTTGATGCTAATCAGATAAAATCCGTTGACAAATATCAGCGCGATCAATGTGCTTAGTATAAGCTGCAGACATAGAAGAAGGACGGAGACGATATCCCAATTGAAAGATACATAAATAAGCACAGGTAAGGTTAACGCAATTACTTGATTAAAAAGCTTGATTGCAATAAAAGTTATTCGGGAAATAGCTAAAGTCTTATCATTAACTGGTCTGGGCATAATGATATACTGATCCCGAGTATCTAATAGTATGGGCGAAAAATCGGACACCAGTGTAATACTTAACATGCTAATGAAACTGAGTAGCATGATCGAAATGGCTAAGTACCTATCTGGAATCGACAAAATAATGACCATGAATATCAGGCCAAAGATGAGATACAATAAGAATTGTAAAATCGATGACGACGAAGATGATTTTCCCGAGCTACGTTTGCGAAAGCTAATAGGCTTTCGATTATCTAGGATTATTTTGGTTTCTAAGATGATTTTAAACTGTTCATAATTGATACCTAAGCCTTTCCAAACCCCACGAAAAAGAAGGATAAATTTTAAGATAAATTTTTCCATGTTATTGAATTGCTGTAATGATATTGGAAGCGTCCAATGCGCTGCTGCCCGTATTGGTTAATTTAGCAAATATATGCTCCAATGATTCGTTAGGATCTGTTTTTAGTTCCTCAATCGTACCATCCGCAATGATGCTCCCCTGGTTTATCAGTAAGATCCGATCAGATACTTTTTCAACAACGTCCATCATATGTGAACAATAGAAAATTGTTTTCCCTTCTTTTGCAAGTAATGAGATAAGTTCTTTAACAAAGATAACAGCATTAGCATCGAGTCCAGATAATGGTTCATCCAGCACGATAATTTGTGGGTTATGAATAATTCCTGAAATTAAAAGTACTTTTTGACGCATTCCTTTGGAGAAGGTATCCATCCTATTATTTACATTAGATTCAAGGCCAAACGCCGCTAACAGTTTTAAGGAACGTTCCTGAATGACCTTATCTTCCATTCCATAGAGTTTACCTACAAAATCCAGGTATTCCATGGGAGTCAGTACATCATATAATTCTGCGTTTTCGGGAACATATCCCAATAATGCTTTTACTGCAAGTGGATCTTTTTGAATATTGATGCCATTAATTTCTACAGTGCCTGTGAAGTCCTCGATAAGTCCTGTTAATATTTTAACAGTTGTGGATTTGCCGGCACCATTTGGGCCAATATATCCGATAACTTGACCTGGGAATATGTCGAGGTTGATTCCTTTCAATATTTCTTTTTCTCCGTATGACTTTTTTAGGTCAACAATCCGGATGAGAGGTAATATACTTTCCATATCATTATAATCTTCAAAGTAAACTTACATAAAAAATTGGAGTTATAGTTTCCAATTGAAAAGTATATGATACCTAATTTTGAGAAGAAAGTCTTTATTTTAATCAATGGAAAAGGGACCTTCCGGTCCCTTCAAAAATTATGTTATTTTCGGAAAAACTACCTATCGTTTTTAGGATATCCCTCTTCATCGAGATCATCTCTCAAATCTTCTTCGTTCTCGGCTAATTTCTTGTCCAAAGGGGATAAACGTTCATGATCAAAAGTCTCGATTCGCATGTTAGCATTATCTAGATCTTCCTCTTTGAGTTCATCTTGTGTTGCATACTCATCTCCGACAAAAGGATTAGAGTCATCGTATGTTGAATCATCATCAATTGCACCTTCAGCTACTGTATCGTAGTCAGCCGGGTGATCGTAGTCTGGATCGTTGTCATCGACATCCATTTCATAACTGTCAAGTTCTTCATTAAAAGCAAGGTCCTGCTCTTTATCTGGATAATCTTCTTCGACTTTCCCATTTTTACTTTCTTTTTTCGACATAATCCTGCTAATTTTTATTTATCTGTAAAACAGTTCCCGTAAAAAAAAGTTTTTGATTTATCTGTGAAAGCGAATGTTCCAGTGCCACTAGGAGGTCAGGAATGTGAAGATTCTTTTGGAAAGATAAAATCCAAAAAATGGTTAAAGCAGTAAAACAATATAATTATATGTTTGTTTTATTCTAAAATAGGAATTATGATCTTCAAGCGTTTAAATTATCAGACTTTACAGAGTTTACGCCTACAAGGCTACAATATTTTATTGACCATTGGTCGGGCTGAAGATGAGAACCCAATTTATTTCCCAATGAAATTGGAATCTTTTAATTCCAGTAGCTCAAATTTTGACAGTCATGATGCAGCGACCTTTCAAGGAAAGAAGATTCTTATTTTGGATGAAGCCATTCAACGCTCTTTAAATCACGATCTTAATGGTGTAATCCAACTCGATAACTAAGCACTATTTTTAGCTCTTTTATAAGAGCTGGGTGTAATATTTCTTTTCTTCTTATAGAAATTGGTTAGGTGACTTTCATCATTAAATCCGAGTTCTTCTACAATTTGTTTCATCGTGTATCTATTGGATGCTAGTCGCTCCTCAATTAGTTTAATACGAATATCGTCTATATACACTTTGTAGCTTTTTGAATATCTTTTTTTAAAAAAGGCCCCAAAATAATTTGCTGAAATTTGGAACTGATCTGCAATCGACTTGATTTGTAATTTATCCGGGAAATAGATATTTTGCTGTATGTATTGCTCGATCTCTTGAGACAATTCATAAGACTCGTTAATAGGTAGCTCCAGATCTTTCAATATATTTTCTACTAAAGCGAAAAGGGACATTGTCTGGTGGAATATAAAAATTGATGCCGCTTCATGTTCACTCTCATATTGTTGAATTAGCGAAATTACCCGCTCGATCAGTTTTTTATTTTCCTTTTTAAGGGATAGGCTCTTATTTAACAATGTCTTCGAGTTAAAGATATCAACCGGGTTGTGAGTAAGTCTAAAATTTTGTTGTATAAAGTGCAGATCTTTAAAGTAGGAGTTGGAGAAATAGAGTACAAATGCAGTTGTATCTTTTTTTGTCTCAAGTGTTTCGAAATCTTTATTCAAAAAAAGTAAATTCTCTTTGGAAAATTTTAAATTATTCCCTTTCGATACGAGTGTGCCTTCGGTTATATAAACTAACGCAAAATCAAAACCCGTTTTATTGAGTTCTAATTTTTCTTTATGCTTGATTTTTTGAGATTCGAAAGATAAATTCATCATATGTACAGAGTCTATTGGAATAATCGCTACAAACCTAAGAAAAATGGATTAAAGACCTTGCTATTTCCTCTTTTAAACCGGCATGTAATACAGTTGCGTATTCACCATAAAATAAATCATTCGTTATTTTAAACGATTATCAGATGCTTTTTGCATTTCTGGTCATCTGTTCAATAGCATCCCATTGATCTTCAGGAATAATATCCAATCCATTGAACTCACCTGCTCCCTTAAGCCACTCGCCGCCATCTATCGTGATAACATCACCGTTGATATAACTGGCGTAATCGGATACCAGATAGGCCGCGAGGTTGGCCAATTCCTCCAGTTTGCCCAAGCGGCCCAAGGGGATACGTTTGGTAGGCGAGAGAAGTTCGCCTAATTCACCTGGAAGTAGCCGTTCCATGGCACCTGAAGTTTGGAATGGACCCGGAGCTATAGCATTGAGTCTTATCCCTTTTTTTCCCCATTCAACGGCTAACGATCGAGTTAATGCAAGAACTCCGGCTTTAGCTGTTGCAGAAGGAACAACGTAGCCAGAACCCGTCCAAGCATAGGTTGTGACGATACTTAGTATAGCTTTATTATGTTCGTTGGCCTCAATCCAACGCTTGCCCAGTGCTAGGGTATAGTTTATACTACCTTGGAGAACGATACCAATAACAGATTCGAAGGCGCGGTGGCTTAAACGTTCGGTAGGGGAGATAAAATTTCCGGCAGCATTGTTTATGAGTATATCTATCCCGCCAAAATGTTCATATCCACAGGAAACGACGCGCTCGACATCCTCATAATTTCGGACATCTCCAGCTACTGCAAGACATTTCGCCTGATATTTTTCCGACAATTCGTTCGCTGTAAGCTGTATAACATCATCTTTACGGCTCGTGATCAGGCAAGAGGCGCCAAGCTCGAGAAAGTAATCTGTCATGGCTTTTCCGAGGCCTGTACCACCACCCGTAATCAAAATTCGTTTTCCTTTTAACGCGTTTTCCTTTAAAATACCCATATGCTGTCCAGTTTTTATGTATCCTTAAGTTACACAAATTTGAGATAAAATAAAAGTCAAGGCCAGCGGTGAAAAGTAGTTCGGGAATAAATGAAGGAAGAGATATAAACAAAAACAGGAGCCATTCGAAGAATAGCTCCTGTTTTAAAAATTTCCAATTCTGGTAATAGAATGGATTATGCTTATGCGCCCAATTGTACGCGTTTGAAAGCAGTTACAGTTAATCCTTTGGAAACTGAATCCAAGAATTGAGCGATGTTTTTAGAAGAATCTTTTACGAATTCTTGGTTTAACAAAGTTGTGTCTTTGAAGAATTTATTCAATTTACCTTGAGCGATTTTCTCAGCCATTTCAGCAGGTTTACCTTCAGCAATGATTTGCTCTTTAGCAATAGCGATTTCACGCTCGATTGTGTTTTGATCAACACCATCTTTGTCAATTGCGATAGGGTTCATTGCGGCAATTTGCATTGCTACATCTTTACCTGCTTCTTCAGCACCAGCAGCATCAGCAGAAAGACCTACTAATACACCTAAACGGTAGTTACCGTGAATATAAGCGATAACCTTTTCAGCAGTGATAGTTTCGTATTTAGAAACGTCAATTTTCTCGCCAATTACACCAGTTTGCTCGATTAATAAATCAGCGATGTTTTTGCCATCAAGTTCCAAACCTTTTAATTCTTCCAAAGAAGCAGGTTTACTGTTTAATGCAACGTCTGCAATTTTTTCAGCGAAAGCAACGAAGTCTGCGTTTTTAGCTACGAAGTCAGTTTCACAATTAACTTCAACTACGATACCTGATTTACCATCAGCAGTAGCTTTAGCGATGATAACACCTTCGTTAGAGTCGCGATCTTGACGGCTAGCAGCTACTTTAGCGCCTTTTTTACGCAAGTAATCTACAGCAGCTTCAAAGTCACCATTAGACTCAACTAAAGCTTTTTTACAATCCATCATACCAGCGCCAGTTTGTTGACGCAATTTGTTCACATCTGATGCAGAAATTTGTACTGACATGTTTATTTCTTTTTATTATTATTTACGACTGAAATTTGTACAATATTAACTTAAAACATGTTAAGCTAATATGAAGTTTAACATTTCTTGATAAACGAGTATTGTTAAACCAAAAAACCGGACAGAGAGGCTAGTTCAAGAAAAGTAAACTTTTCCAGAAACTAACGCTACGCCATCCGGTTTGGAATAAAAATATTATTCTCCGTCTTTCGCTTTGCGAGGACGTTTAGCTTCTGAAGCATCACTATTATCAACTTTTGCTTTAGCAGCAGCAGCATCTTTTTCAGCTTCTTCTTCTTTGTCGCGTTTGCGCTCGTCCAAACCTTCTTGGATTGCTTGACCAATGATACCGGCGATTAAACTAATAGATTTACTAGCGTCATCATTTGCTGGGATTGGGAAATCAATGTTTGAAGGATCAGAGTTTGTATCTACCATTGCAAAAGTAGGGATGTTCAATTTCATTGCTTCAGAAACAGCGATGTGTTCTTTTTTCACATCGATGATGAATAAAGCAGCTGGTAAACGGTTCAAATCAGCGATACCTCCTAAAAGGTTTTCTAATTTGATACGCTCACGTTGAATCATCAACTTCTCTTTTTTAGACAATACATCATATGTACCATCTTTTTGCATTTTGTCAATGTTAGACATTTTTTTGATAGACTTACGAACTGTAGCGAAGTTTGTAAGCATACCACCTAACCAACGCTCAGTTACAAAAGGCATATTAACCTCTTTTGCTTGTTGTGCGATGATCTCTTTTGCTTGTTTTTTCGTAGCGACGAATAAAACTTTGCGACCTGATTTTACGATTTGTTTGATAGCTGAAGCAGCTTCTTCTAATTTCGTAAGAGTTTTGTTCAAGTCAATGATGTGGATACCGTTGCGTTCCATGAAAATGTACTTAGCCATTTTCGGATCCCATTTACGTGTAAGGTGACCAAAGTGCACACCTGCATCCAATAAATCTTGATAAGTAGTTCTTGCCATTTTTTGATCCTCCTTTGATTAACGTTTACTGAATTGGAATCTTCTACGAGCTTTACGACGTCCTGGTTTCTTACGTTCAACCATGCGGTCATCACGTGTTACTAAACCTTTAGCGCGTAATGCAGGTTTAACTTCTGGGTTAAGCTCAACCAAAGCTTTTGCGATCGCTAAGCGAACAGCTTCTGCTTGACCTTTAACACCACCTCCGTTAACGTTTACTTTTACATCAAAGTTTGCTAATTCACCAGCTACGTTCAATGACTGTGTAGCGATGTATTGCAAAGGTAATGTTGGGAAATACTCTTTGTAGTCTTTACCGTTTATGATAATGTTTCCGCTACCAGCAGTTAAGTAAATGCGGGCAACAGCAGTTTTTCTTCTTCCTGAAGTGTTAGTTGTTGACATGACGATTCTCCTTAAAATTTAACTGGTTTTGGATTTTGTGCTTCATGCTTGTGCTCAGTACCAGCATAAACGTAAAGGTTTTTAAACAATTGACGACCTAAACGGTTTTTAGGAAGCATACCACGAACAGCTTTTTCAATAATGCGTTCAGGAAATTTAGCCATTAACTCTTTAGGAGAAACGAAACGTTGACCACCTGGGTATCCAGTGTAGCGTACGTAAACTTTGTCGCCTAATTTGTTTCCTGTCAATTTAATTTTGTCTGCATTGATAACAATCACGTTATCTCCACAGTCTACGTGTGGGGTGAATGTAGGCTTATGCTTACCACGAATTACTTTCGCGATGTTGCTCGCCAAACGCCCCAAAATCTCTCCTTCAGCGTCAACAACGATCCACTCTTTGTTAACGGTGTTCTTGTTGGCAGAGACAGTTTTGTAACTTAACGTATTCACTTGCTTTTGTTTAAATAATTTATTAAAAAATTTTTCTTCCCCTTATCTCAAGGGTCTGCAAAGGTACATCTATTATTCTATATTTTAAAATCTATTTTGCTTATTTTGTTGAAAACGAGTTGAATTTCAAGCGAGCCCCACTAATCTCAATATTTTTACAACTTCCTCGAATGAATATTGTTACATTAGTTAGTATATTGCAGGAAGAATTTTTAAATTATTATAGCGGAAGTAGATGAGATTGAATTTTTTAGATAAGCGATTTTTTTTAAGTTTTATTGGTTTACTCCTAGTAGCACTGGGCTCATTAAAGGCACAATCTCCGGATAATAAGCCTAAACCTTACGATGCACGACTCAAAAACGTACAGGAAATATTGAAGCAAGGAAAAATTGGCCCGGGGATGGATTCTTTGGATGCTATAATCGCAGATTACCCACAAGCCGATGACATCTATTTTACAAAGGCAATTCTTCTTGCGCAGATGAGAAATCAAGATGGAGCGATCGAAGCTATAAAAGAAGCGCTGAATATTCAGTCGAAGCCGGAATATCTAAGTTTTGCTGTAGATGCATTTAAAAGTAAAAACGACGCGGATAGTGCTTTAATCTATCTCGATAAGTTGATAGATCGAGATGACAATAATACTGCCTCACTAAAACGGGAGCGTATCATGCTCCTTTTCAATGGTGGGTACAAGGATGTGGCTTTGGAGTATTTCTATAAAACCAAAGAGATCGCTGTCGCTTCTGATACATTGGACATGGTTGGCAGTGTGTTGTTAAATGATGCCGGTAATTATAAAGCTGTCATTGATCTTTTGAAGCCCTGGGCAGACAAAGGGACTTCGCTGGCTCAAGTGTATGGACAATTAGCGCAAGCCTATAATCTTTCCAAAAATTCGAAGCTTGCATTGGACTACATTAATAAAGGAATTCAGACCACAAAAGAGGATTTTCTTTATTTCGATTTGGCTGATCTCTATCGATTTGATAAAAAGCTGAAATTATCTTTTGATGCACTTAAGCAAGGATTTCAATCTAAGAAAGTTGATTTTGCAGATAAGAATCGGATTATAATGACCTTGTTGAATCCGAAAGGTCCCTATACAAAAGACCAACTTTTGGAATTGGTGAATATCTTGGTTGAAGTTCATCCACGTATTGCCGAAAGCCATATGGCAAAGGGACAAGTGTTATGGTTGAGAGACGATAAGTCCGCTGCTCAAAGTTCACTAGCGGTAGCCGTGAGTATGAACCCCTACCAGATCGATGCTTGGCGGATGCTGATGAGTTTGGATATGGACAAAGGTGAATTTGATCAAGCCATTGCACATGGTGGGGAAGCGCTGCACTATGTGTCCAATAATGCGACCATACTCTATTTTACGAGTATGGCCTATTTGATGAAAAAAGACATGGAAAATAGCCGAAAGTTTATGGAGGCTGCACTTAATAATGCACAGGATGAATCGCCTTTTCTACAAGCAAATATTTATGGGGGATTAGGTGATATTTATAATTCACTTCAGATGTATAAAGCCTCTGACGCGGCTTATATCGAAGCTATTCGATTGGATAGTACAAATGTGACGGCGATGAACAATTTAGCATACTATTTGTCGTTAAGAAAAGAACGACTTGATGAAGCTATAAAGTATGCCGCAATGGCGACGAAATTGCAGCCCAATAATGGAACTTTTGAAGATACCTATGCTTGGGTACTTTTTGCAAATGGAAAATATGATGACGCACTAGTATGGATTCAAAAAGCGTTAAAAAATACAAATCCGCAAACGGCGGTATTACTGGAACATTATGGCGACATTTTGATTAAGTTAGGGAAAACAACGGATGCCGTTAAGCAGTGGAACCTCGCTTTAGAAAAGGGAGCTGATACGGAGGAGGGTAAGCTGAAATTGAAAAAGAAGATTGAGACTAAGAGCTATGTGGAATAAAATTGTTTGGGTTAGTGCTGTTGTGTTGCTGCTTTCTTCTTGTAGTTCTAAGAAGAAACTACTAAAAGGTGCTGACCTTAAAGCTGAAAACGAGTTGACCATAAAAGATAATACAAGGGAGGCGAAAAAGAATAGCTTACGTGATCTTTTTTTGACCAATTTGAATTATTCTACTTTTTCTGGAAAAGCGAAGATGCGTCTCGATCTTGGGAAGGACAATTATGATGTCACTTCTACTATTCGAATAGAGAAAGATAAAAGGATCTGGATTTCCATTTCTGCTACACTGGGTATAGAGGTTGCCCGGGTATTGATCACTCCAGACAGTGTACAAATTTTAAATAAGTTTCAGAGCGAATATATGGTTAAGCCATTTGACTACCTATATCGTTTTGCCAGTCCGGATTTAACTTTCGGAAATCTACAGGATTTGTTGCTAGCCAATCTTTCGGTGAATCTATTGTCCGATATTGATCAGGTTAATTTTAAACAGGACTCGATGTCTGTCCAGTTGGATGGCAAACTGAATGAACTAGATTTTTTATATAAGTTAAATAATAACAATAGGCCTTATCAGTTTAGATTAGCGCAACTTTCAAAAAAACAATTGCTGGAGGCCAATTACGGTGAATATGCCATGGCCTCTGGACAAGAATTTCCGATGCTTTTAAAAATGATCATTTCTGATGGTCGTCAAGAGATAAAAACAGAGATAAATTTTAACAAAGTGACTTTTAATGAACCAGTCGAAATGCCTTTTTCAGTATCGTCACGTTACAAAGTAATCCGATGAGAAGCTGTCTATTTCCTTTAGATTTATTACTTTCGCAATTAGTTTGCTAAAGTATGGGGTGAATTAATAGGATAGAAAGATGGCAAACACAAAAAAATAGTACTGTAAATGAACTTTAAAAAGACAATACTTGGTATAGCTGCTTTCCTATTCATGATTGGGATTTCATCGGCGCAGACTAGGGCTGAACTTGAAAAACAGCGTGAGAAACTCAATCGTGAAATTGCTGAATTACAGAATACGGTCAAAGAGATTGCAAAGGAAAAATCACTTACTCAACAACAAGTGACAGCATTGAGTAAGCAGATTAATTTGCGCGAGCAGAAGATAAATACCATTACTTCGGAAGTAGCTGTAATTAACAAACATATCAATGCCAATACCGCTGCCGTAAATAAGTTAAAGGCCGAATTGGAGAAGATGAAACGTGACTATGAGAAGATGGTGATGTTTGCGTTCAGAAACCGGAATGCCTATAATAAATTGATGTTTATTTTTGCATCCAAGGATTTTAATCAGGGGTTCCGACGGGTTAAGTACTTACAACAGTTTAACGATTCTAGAAAGCTGAAAGCTGCCGATATCGAAAATACCAAGAAACAGATTGAACAAAAAATTGCTCAATTGCAGGCGGACCGAAACAAACAGGTTGCCTTGATGAAAGAGCAGGAAAATGAGAAAAAAACCATATCTCAACAGCGATCTGTTTATTCTGGACAATTGAGTGAATTGATTGTTACAGAGCGCGGCGTGAAGAAAGATATTACCCAAAAGCAAAAAGAGGAGCGTCGTATTAATGCGGCCATCAAGGAGATCATTAGAAGAGAAATTGAGGCTGAACGTCGACGAGCTGAGGCGGCGCGTCGTGCTGCGGAAGCTGCTGCTGAACGGAATCGCAAAGCGAATGAGTCCACATCAAATACAAAGGGTAAAAATAATACAAGTTCGAAAGGCAGTAATACTGCGCGAAAATCAGATTCTGAAGTCTTACGTAGTACTCCGGAAGCAGTCAAACTTTCAAATGACTTCAGATCGAACCGAGGTAGTTTGCCTTGGCCTGTTTCTAATGCGAAGATTATGCAAGAGTTTGGTTCAGAAAGTGTCGGTAGAAATGTCAATTGGGATCATGAAACTGTCAAAATACAAACATCAAGCGGTTCGGCCGTGAAAGCAGTATTTAATGGAGAAGTTTTGAGTATAGTATCGATGATGGGGCAGCGTATTGTCATGATTAAACATGGTGAATACTTTACTGTTTATATGAATTTGGCTGGTGTAAGTGTTTCAAAAGGACAAAAAGTAAGTACGGGACAGACGATAGGGACGGCCGATGTAGATTCCGATACGGGAGTTCCGATGGTAGAATTTTCTGTACTACAAGGAACAACACCACTGAATCCGATGTCATGGTTGGCGAGATAAGAAATAATTACTATATTTAATAATTATCATTACATTTGTAAATAGAGAGAGAAGTTTTAGTTTAAAAGAATTGAAAAACAAGAAATTATAGTTATGTCAACATCATTATTAATCATGGGAATCGGGGGGCAAGAGTTAATTGTCATTGTAGTAATATTGTTACTATTATTTGGTGGCAAGAAGATTCCTGAATTGATGCGCGGATTGGGTAAAGGAGTAAAGGAATTTAAAGAAGGCCAAAAAGATGAGTCTTCACCTGAAAAAAAATCTGAAGTAGAAGATAACAAATAAGGGAGGTTTTGATCCCATATAGCATGGATACGATTTTGTGATGAACAAAATCGTATTTTGTTTTATACGCGACCTATAGCGAAATAGGACGAAAACCATTTTATACTAAAATCCATTTCTAATCGTTTAGATTATTGTTGATTTTTCAGCAGATGAATCAAACTCGGATTTAACAGTAAATTTATGATCGGAAAACAGACGTTAATTTCAATACTAGGAGGGGTATGCTATGTACTACCACTCATGGCCCAAGAAAGCGCTGTAGAAGGTATGAAAGAAGCTGCCCATACCTTCTTTCAAAAAAGCATCGAAAAAGAAAAACAAGACATTTACCAGTACCTGGACAGTATAAAATCTTCCGGAAGTAACCGACAGCATGATGCTGAAATTACAGATGAAGATATACAGCTTGTACGGAAATTAAAGGCAATAGAACGTGAGGTTCCATTAGACTACTCACCACGAGTGAAAGATCTGATTGCCAAATACACGTCGGATAATTATAATCCCTATATGTGTAGGATGATGGGACTAGGACAATACTATTTCCCATTGTTTGATAAAATCATGGATGAAGTAGGAGTGCCGCGGGAACTCAAATATCTAAGTGTAGTCGAATCATCATTAAATCCACGTGATATCTCTAGTGCCGGAGCAACAGGCTTATGGCAATTGATGTATTATGAAGCCAAAACTTATCATCTTACGGTGGACAGTTATACCGACCAACGTATGGATCCGATCGCTTCGAGCTATGCTATTGCAAAAATCCTAAAAGAAGCTTATGATGAATATGGCGATTGGTTGTTAGCGATAGCATCCTATAATGGCGGTAAAGGAGCGGTTAGCCGTGCGATCCAACGTTCGGGAAAGGAGAATGCTACTTTTTGGGATATCGCTCCATATCTAACGCAACAGACCCAAAACTATATCCCTAAGTTCATCGCAATGACCTATGCGATGAAATATGCGGACGAAAATGATATCAATGCTGCGGATACCGAACTTTCACTGAGAACTCAAGCATTAGATATCAATAAGCGTATTTCATTGAACCAAATAGCGGATGCTTTACAGGTGTCAAAAGAGACATTACGTGCATTGAATCCTAGTTTTAAAAAAAATGTATTAAATGGCACTGAAGGGTCCCCATTGCGATTAGTTTTACCTGTATTGGATAAAAAGATTGCCGCAGAGGAATTGTATGCAGCGCTCAATACGCCAATATCTTCGGTAAATCCTAGTCAGACAGAAAATCCAAGCGAGCCTTTACAGAATGGGAAATATAAAGTGAAAGTTGGTGAGACATTCGCTTCCATTGCTGACAAGTTTGAAGTAACCGTACAGGATATAAAATCTTGGAATAACCTGCGTGGAAATCAGATTGTCCCTGGACAAAACTTACTGATAAAAAAGGAGGATGATTTCGTCAATGCGAAATTAGCTCGTAACACAGAAAGGTCTTCAAAGAAAAACCAACAACGTGCCGCTAGCGCCACGCGTACAGCTTACTATGTCGTTAAGAAAGGTGATACATTATCTGAGATCGCAGATAAAAATGGCACATCAGTCGGTCGACTTAAAAGTGAAAATGATTTAAATGGAAGCCGGATAAAACCGGGGATGAAATTGAAAGTCTCAAAAAAATAACAGCATGGTTTAAATTAACCATGCTGCATCTTCTTCTTTGTCAAATTCTTCAAGAGTAACGGTAACATGTTCTCTTAATATCGTTGAAAGCTTCGTACCATAGTAGTCACTAAATATAGGGAACTTATGGTGGCTTCTATCAATTAATACAGCCGTTCTCATTTTCTTCAATGGAACGTTTAAGAATACACCCAGTCCATAGGCTAAGGCTCTACCACTATTCAGTACATCATCGACTAAGATGATGGTCTTATCTTTTGCAATATCAACAGGTATGTCTGTGCTTGCACTCAACGATCTACTCGTTTTCTTCATAGTAACTTTAATCAGCAGGATTTCCTTCGTTGAAATCTCCTGTAAAATCGCCTGAAGGCGTTGTGCAAATACATAACCCCGGTCAGCAATTCCTACCAATACAAGTGTTTCATCTTCAAAATTGTCTTCCAAAATTTGATAGGCAATCCGAATAGATTTTTGTTTTATTTGTTCTTTATTTAAGATGAGCGTTTTCTTTGAAGACATAATAGTATTCCAATGATTATGGGGTAAAAATAGGATATTATATTGTATAAAAAAAGTCCAAAACGAGTTAAACGCTTTGGACTTTTCGAGACTGAATCAATCTTATTAATTCAATTTATTATCTTTTTCCGCTTTTAATATTTCTGCTGTAAGCGATCTATTATCTTCTGGTAAACGACCACCATTGTAATAATAACGTCGCCAGTATGGCTCATCTAAATTGCTAATCATAACTCCTTTACTGGACGAGGCATGTGCAAACTTATTATCGCCGATATAAACACCTACATGGGTAATACTTTTACTTCTAATTTTGAAGAATACCAAATCACCTGCTTTTAGCTCATTTTTTTCGACAGTTTTGACTTGAGAATATTGATTTCTGCTATTATATCCTAACGAAGTGTTAAATACTTTGTCGTATAATTCATAAGAAAATTTAGAACAATCAATGCCTCTTTTTGAATCTCCTCCTAAGCGGTATGGAGTTCCCAACCATTCGTAAACAAATTGATAAAGTTTGGTATTTGTTGTTGCTGAGACTGCAACTCCCATGATTTGTGAAAAGTATTCTTTCGCTAGATTATCAGGATCTGATTCTGGTTTGGAGTTTCTGTTGGTTTGTGCCTGCGACACTAGACATAAGCCGATAAATAGCATTGACGCTATAAATTTCTTTGTTTTCATTAAATCGCTTTTTTGTACAACATTTAACTTTTAAAAATTTAACACTGTCATCTATTTTGGACAGCACTGTTGCGAATATAATACAATATCAGTTTAGGGTCAAATTTATTTTAAGGTATTTAACGAAATTTTAACAATTTTAACATCTTCATAACGCCCATTTGGGCATATTGTACTTTAATAATTCTGTCAACGATCAACGACAGTGCCTCGACTACCTGTTCGAGTAAAAAACGCTCCCCTAATGTCAGAATGCCACTTGATTATATGTCTCATTGTGAATCTTAAAAAAAATATTAATTTTCTTTGGTAAAGTGATAATATTTGTTCTATATTTACAAAACATAAGCAAAAGCAATGAACACAAATACAATTATTACATCGATTATTATTACCACCGGGATAAAACTCAGGAGGAAGTAGTTTCGTTGTATATAATTGTAGACACAATATTTAGAAGCGCTTTCCTCGACAAAGGAAAGCGCTTCTTTTTTTAGCATAAAAATCATCAATCTAAACAAACAGTATAAAACAGTATGAAAGTTTTAAAATTTGGAGGCACATCGGTCGGGACGGTAGAAAGTCTAAAGGCGGTCTTAAGCATTGTAAAAAAATCTTACGATGCAAAGGAAAAACCATTGGTTGTGTTGTCAGCTATGTCAGGTGTAACAAACTTACTTACCCAACTGGCGGAGGACGCTGCCGAAGGAAAGTCCTTTTCGGATGGTCTAAAGTCCTTGGAAGATAAGCATTTTACGGTTGTCAAAGAGCTCTTGGCTGTGAAATATCAAAATCCTGTATTTACAAAGCTAAAGTTGTTTTTTAATGAGATAGAAGATCTCCTGCAAGGAATTTCTGCACTAAAGGAGCTGAGTAATCAAAGTAAAGATTTGATCCTTAGCTACGGTGAGCGTTGCTCAAATTATATGGTATCTAAGGTGATGGAACAATATATTCCCGAGTCTCTATTTGTAGATGCATCCCATTATGTGAAAACTGATTCAAATTTTGGTAATGCACATTTAAATGAAATGCTAACGGAGCAATTGGTGAAATCATTGTATATCACGCATGGTGATAAACTACTGTTTGTCACCGGTTTTATCGGAAGTAATGAAAATGGACGTATTACCACCTTGGGAAGAGGTGGATCAGATTATACCGCAGCGATCTTCGGGTCGATACTGGACGCAACAGCCATTGAAATTTGGACAGATGTGAATGGGATGTTAACTGCCGATCCACGTATTGTGAAGAAAGCGTTTTCCTTGCCTGTATTATCATACACAGAGGCAATGGAGTTATCTTACTTCGGTGCTAAGGTGATTTATCCTCCAACGATGATTCCGGCTTTCTTAAAGAAAATACCGATAGTTATTCGAAATACTTTTGAGCCTGATTTTTCAGGGACAGTGATTCAGTTTGATAGTGGAAAAACTGCGCTGCCAATCAAGGGGATTTCTTCGATCTCGGATATTTCTGTCATCAACCTGAGTGGATCAGGGATGATCGGTAAATCGGGTTTTAGCGGGCGGCTTTTTACGCTATTGGCTCGAGAGCAGATCAATGTTGTGCTAATCACGCAATCATCTTCCGAACACAGCATCACATTTGCTGTCAATCCATCGGATGCCAAACGCGCTATACAATTGATCGAAGTGGAGTTTGAGCTTGAAATCCAGGCAAATAAACTGGTCGTTCCTGCGATCGAAGAAAACCTGTCGGTCTTAGCTATCGTTGGTGAAAATATGAAAAAAACTCCCGGCATGGCCGGTCGGTTATTTGCAGCATTAGGACGCAACGGTATCAACGTCCGTGCTATTGCACAGGGATCATCCGAATACAATATATCTGTAATTATTGGTAAAGAAGATTTAGCGAAGGCACTTAATGCCGTACATGATGCGTTTTTTGCAGAGCTAAAGAAAACGCTGCATGTATTTAATATCGGTACCGGTAACATTGGTGCAACTTTATTTAAACAATTGGAAAATCAGCATGACTTCCTATTGGATAAAAATGATATTGAAATTAAAGTTGTTGGAATTTCCAATAGCCGTAAAATGCTTTTCAATACCGAAGGTGTTGATTTAAATAATTGGTCGGATGAACTTGCTAAAAATGGAACTGAATCAGACCTGGCATTGTTTATAGATCGAATGAAAGCGCTGAATTTGCCGAACTGTGTATTTATCGATAATACTGCAAGCAAATTACCTGCAACCTACTACGAAGATATCTTTAAATCCAATATTTCAATCGTCACCTGCAATAAAATTGCGAATTCAGGTAAATTCGAGCAATATAAAACATTACGCGATACTGCTCATCGACACGGTGTAGATTTCTTTTATGAAACAAATGTAGGTGCAGGATTGCCTATCGTCAGGGTGCTCAAAGACTTGATGCTGAGCGGTGACCGTATTCTGAAGATAGAGGCTATTCTTTCAGGGACAATCTCGTATATTTTCAACAATTTTAAAGCAGATGCTTCTTTTTATGATATCGTCAAACAGGCTCAGGAGCTGGGATACACCGAGCCAGATCCAAGGGATGATTTAGGTGGTGTAGATTTTATGCGTAAAATGCTCATCCTGGCGAGAGATGCGGGGTATGCTGTTGAGGCCGAAGATGTAGACCTCGGTGCAATATTACCTCCAGCATGTTTGAAAGCAGATACAGTAGATTCTTTTTATACAGAATTGCAACAGGAAAATGAATATTTCGAAGCAATGAAGAAGAAAGCAGCCAATGAAAATAAAGTAATCCGCTACATCGGGAAATTGGAA
This sequence comes from Sphingobacterium sp. UBA5639, assembly GCF_002421245.1. Classification (NCBI taxonomy): domain Bacteria; kingdom Pseudomonadati; phylum Bacteroidota; class Sphingobacteriia; order Sphingobacteriales; family Sphingobacteriaceae; genus Sphingobacterium; species Sphingobacterium sp. UBA5639. The sequence goes on along the minus strand of NZ_DIJR01000025.1, from coordinate 195,178 downwards.
AATGGAAAGGTATCCATTGCGATTCAGTTTGTTGATGAAAATCATCCTTTTTATGCTTTATCAGGCAGCGATAACATTATATCGTTTACAACAGAGCGTTATAAAGAACGTCCCCTTGTCGTAAAAGGTCCTGGTGCGGGAGCTGAGGTGACAGCTGCCGGTGTATTTGCAGATTTGGTAAATGTCGGAGCATAAAAACTATTCAAGGAAAATAAAAATTACGTGATGGCCAATAATTTAAATGTGGAGTATCTGAAAGATAAGGTGATAAATTTAGACAGCATGCTGTCGGAAGTTCGTGTTTTTGCACCTGCAACTGTCGCAAATATGATCTGCGGTTTTGATATATTGGGTTTTGCTGTTGAGCAACCCGGTGATGAGGTGGTGATGCGACGTACGCAACAACCTGGAGTAACGATTCGGGAAATAACTGGTGACGATGGAAGACTACCACTCGACCCTGGCAAGAATACCGTATCTGCCTGTGTGCAATATCTATTACAAGCCCTGAATATCTCATCAAAGGTAGGCGTCGAAATCGAATTGCATAAACATATGCCAATTGGATCTGGACTAGGTTCCAGTGCAGCAAGCACCGTAGCTGGGCTTTTTGCCATCAATACCATGCTCGGAAACCCTTTGACAAAAGAAGAATTATTACCATTTTGTGTTGAAGGTGAGCGTTTGGCTTGCGGTACAGGCCACGCTGATAATGTTGCCCCAGCGCTTTATGGAGGCATCACATTAATCCGGGGAAATGAACCTTTGGATGTTATTTCCATCCCTTCGCCAAAAGAACTCGTAGCAGCAGTGGTTTTTCCACAGGTCGATGTTCCCACACGTGACGCAAGACAACTCATAAAGGATAAAGTGCTGTTGAAAGACGCCGTGACACAATGGGGAAATATCGCGGGATTGGTCGCTGCATTGTTCAAAGAAGATTACGATCTCATTGCACGAAGCATGAAAGATATCCTCATTGAACCAACACGTGCAATTTTAATTCCCCAGTTTTATGAAATGAAGGAGATTGCTTTGAAAAATGGTGCCTTGAGTTTTGGTATTTCTGGCTCAGGCCCCTCTGTCGTTGCAATAACACGGGACGAAAAAATAGCAAAGGATATCGCCGACAAAATTCAAACTCATCTCAAAGAAAATGAAATTGACAGTTTTGGCTATGTTTCCCGTGTCAATGTCGAAGGACCCAGGGTTTTAGATTAAAAATTATTTACGGACAGAAACGAGGTTTATAAATCTCAGGTCAATTGATAATTGGCTCAGAAAAGATAATAAAATGAAATATCCGCATTCTAAAGTGAATACGAATCAAAATAACAGGATATTTTATATGGCCTTGACAAAATTATTTACATATGAAATTTTATAGTACAAATAATAAAACATTAGAAGTCTCCTTTAAAGATGCGGTCTTCAATTCTCTCCCTGCAGACAAAGGATTGTATATGCCTGAAGAGATTCCACAATTGGACCCGCTATTCATTAAGAATATTCAACAGTATTCCTTGCAGGAGATTGCTTTCGAAGTAGCTTCTACCCTATTGGGAAAAGATATTCCCAAAGGCGATTTAAAACAGATTGTGAACGATGCCATCAATTTTGATGCTCCTGTAAGATTCTTGACCGACAGCACGGCTGTGCTCGAACTATTTCATGGGCCGTCTTATGCTTTTAAAGATTTCGGAGCTCGGTTTATGAGCAGGGTTATGGGCTATTTTTCAAAGACTGACGATAAATTACTGGACGTGCTTGTTGCGACGTCAGGCGATACAGGAGGAGCTGTTGCATTGGGCTTTTTGGGCGTAGAAGGAACACGTGTGACGATCTTATATCCTAAAGGTAAAGTCTCGGAAGTTCAGGAACTACAATTGACCACCAATGGACAAAATATTCGTGCTATTGAAGTTGAAGGAACTTTTGACGATTGTCAGGCATTAGTAAAGCAAGCTTTTAGTGATGCAGAACTCAATGCTGTATTGCGTTTGACCTCCGCTAATTCAATCAATATAGCACGGCTGATCCCACAGACATTTTATTATTTTTATGCGTATGCACAATTGAAGTCACAAGGAATCAATGAGGTCGTGTTTACAGTGCCGAGTGGTAATTTTGGTAATATCGGGGCTGGTTTATTGGCCTATAAAATGGGACTTCCAGTGAAGCATTTTGTAGCTGCAACAAACGTCAATGATACCGTTCCTCGATTCCTTTCTTCCGGCAAATATGAACCATTGCCTTCTGTTCAAACCTTAAGCAATGCCATGGATGTTGGGAATCCCAGCAACTGGGTGCGTATACAGGATCTTTTTGGCGGAAATGTGGAGGAATTAAAAAATATGCTCTCTTCTTATACATTTACAGATGAAGAAACAAAAGAAGGAATGCAAAAATTATATGAAGAATCGAACTATATCGCCTGTCCGCATACAGCAATCGCCTGGCTTGGCGCTCGTGCTTATGCAAAGGAGCATCCAGGTCATTACGCTTCGGTTTTCTTATCGACAGCACATCCCTGCAAATTCCCCGACGCAATAGCAGCAGATGTATTTGGAAAAATAGTGTTGCCTGCCGGTGCAGAAACATTGCAAGGAAAAGAAAAATTAGCGGAACTTTTAAAAGTTGATTTCGAAGCCTTCAAAAAATATTTAATCAACCATAACTAAACGTTGAGGGCTCCTTTAGGAGCCCTTTTTTATACCAAGATAAGTATCAATATAATTCTTTAATTCAAGTTTTTTATCCTTATCTAAGATTAAGTCATAGATGGGGATAGGTTGCTCTCGCCCAAATCTTATGAAATCTCCATTTTCTTCCGTCAATGAACTTAACCATGCACTGACATCAATGGTATTTTTTATCGGGTGCATATCAAATAATCGGAGATTGGCACCTGAAACAAACGCTACAATTTTCCAATCTTTTATGACTTTGTCATCAAGCACAGTTTTTTTGTCCAGGTATTTTATAAGATTTACGGACGCCCCCTTGGTGCAACTCAAAATGAGATGTGTGCCATACTTTTTTACAATAAGTTCTGGACTGTTGTTCTGAACAAAATTAATGAAGTCTTGATTTTGAAATTTCGGATCTTTTACTGCAAAGAAAAGCATGCTGTATTGAAATCCTTCAGAATAATAGTTGGTTAGTTGCATTTTCTGGTCCGAGGGAATGCGTGCCAATGCATCTGTTTCCGTTGTAACGAGTTGCTCCCCGTAATGATCAAATTGTATTCTCAGACTTCTCAATAGTCCCTCCTTATTAATATCTTCGCTAAATGCACCACCACTTGAAAAGCCCGTTGTTCTAGAAATATAGGAAGACTCCTTTAATTTTTCGGTATCAATGATTTTTGCACGTAGCCCCTTATTGACAAAAAGTAGGTTTTCTTTTGCATCATATCCATAGCCTACCATAAAATATGGTTCAGCTTTAATTGCTTGGCTGACTTTCATTTCTGTTTTTTCAAATCTAGACAACTCGACAAGCTCAAGATCCTCCTCATTTTTAATTGTGAGTTCAGAATCTGATTTTTTACACGAAAAAAGCGAACAAATAAATGTTGTGGTTAATAATAAGTGTTTTAAATTCATTTTGTAAATATACAAGAATAATTGTTTCATTTATTTTTTGACAAATAAAGAAGCAGGGTTTTACAATTAATACGTTAATTTTGCAACAATGAAATCAGTTTATTTGAATAAGGGTAAGGATAAAGCTGCCTGGCAATTGCATCCTTGGGTATTTTCTGGAGCAATTAAATCATTGTCCGATAAGATTGAAGATGGCGAAGTTGTTGGCGTTTACAATGCTGAACGTGAATTTATTGCCTATGGTCTATTTCACAATAGCTCGCGTGTAGCCATTCGTTTATTGGAATGGAACCCTCAAGCACAGATTGATGCAGATTGGTGGCGTGCACGCGTTCAGAAGGCTGTAGCAGCAAGACAGCATCTGTTGCAAGAAGGTGTCACCAATACGGTTCGTTTAATCTTTGCTGAAGCAGATTTTCTTCCTGGACTTATTGCAGACAAATACGCGGATTTTATATCCATTCAGGTTCATTCAGTTGGGGTGGAAAAAGTCAAATCAGTTATTATCGATGAATTGAATGCTTTGCTGCAACCCAAAGGAATTTATGAGCGTAGTGATCTGAAATCTCGCGAACATGAAGGTTTACCTGATACCAATGGGCTTTTGTTTGGAGAACTTCCATCTGAATTTGTCGACGTTATCGAAAATGGCATTCATTATAAGGTGAACATTATTGATGGACAAAAATCGGGATTTTATTGCGACCAACGTGAAAATCGCCAGCTGACGGCCAATTACGTTTCAAATAAACGCGTCCTAGATTGTTTTTGCTATTCCGGTGGTTTTACGTTAAATAGCTTGAAAAGTGGGGCGGCAGAAGTTATATCTGTAGATAGTTCTGCACTGGCTATTGAAACCCTGGAAAAGAATATTATTGAAAATGGTTTTGAACTTAGTCGACATAGCGCAATATTGTCTGATGTAAACAAGCAATTGCGTAAATTCATTGATGAAGGGGAAAAATTTGATCTTATTGTCTTGGATCCACCGAAATATGCGCCCTCTCGATCTGCATTGGAAAGAGCATCAAGGGCGTATAAAGACCTCAATCGCCGCGGATTGATGTTGTTAAATAGTGGTGGTTTATTAGCGACATTTTCTTGCTCAGGTGCGATGGACATGGATACCTTCAAACAGGTGCTCGCTTGGGCTGCACTGGATGCCGGTAAGGAAATTCAGTTTATCAGACAATTTCATCAGCCTGAAGATCATCCTGTCCGGGCTTCGTTCCCAGAAGGCGAGTATCTGAAAGGATTGTTGGTGCGCGTATTGTAATTATTATATGAAGATAGTTTAGGTTGATTTTAACAAATCAACCTTTTTAATTTTTGAACAACGTCATGATACAAGAGAAGACGAGTAGACCTATTTTTTCTATTTTGTTTGCCGTGAGCATGGTGCATCTTTTGAACGATATGATTCAGGGAGTGATACCGGCGACCTATCCCTTGCTCAAAGAAGAGCATCATCTAAGCTTTTCTCAGGTTGGGATGATTACAATGGTTTATCAGATAGCAGCTTCAATATTCCAGCCCGTTGTAGGCTCATTTACGGACAAACATCCTGTACCATACTCTCAGATCATTGGGATGTCTTTTTCCCTTCTCGGTATGCTTTTGTTTTCGAAAGCACATAGTTATGAATGGATCTTATTTTCTGTTTTTCTGGTCGGGATTGGTTCTTCAATCTTTCACCCTGAATCTTCTCGTGTAGCTTATATGGCATCGGGAGGGAGAAGAAGTATGGCACAATCTATTTTTCAGATTGGAGGAAATGGAGGGACCGCAATGGCCCCAATCATTGTCGCTTTTTTGGTATTACCGAGAGGGCAGCAGGCGATCGCCTGGATGTGCTTATTTACGATTCTTGGCCAATTTATATCTTATTATATTGGTAGTTGGTATAAAAAGAGACTTCAAAGCTTTGCCAAATCAACGAAGAAAACAATACGCGTGCCTGATCTACCCAATAGCCGAATCGTCGTGACCGTTGTTATACTCCTCTTACTGATTGTTTCAAAATACTTCTATATAGCAAGTATTACAAACTATTTCCAGTTTTATACCATCAAGAAATTTGGGATTAATGAAGTGGAAGCACAAGTCTATCTATTTTATTTTCTGATAGCTGTTGCGGTGGGAACATTACTGGGCGGAGTATTCGGGGACCGATTTGGTCGCAAATATGTCATTTGGTTCTCCGTCTTGGGCGTTGCACCATTTGCATTAGCATTACCCTATGTCGGACTTACGATGACGGGAATACTAATCGTGATTATTGGATTGATTTTATCATCAGCTTTTCCAGCAATTATTGTTTATGCACAAGAACTATTGCCTAAGAAGTTGGGCATGGTTTCAGGTTTATTTTACGGCTTTGCATTTGGAATGGGAGGGATTGGATCCGCTGTACTTGGCTGGCAGGCAGATCATACGTCCATCGAGTTTATTTATCACCTATGTTCCTACCTGCCATTGATGGGTATTGTGGCTTATTTTCTTCCCAATCTACAAAAAACACCTTACAAAGAAATCTAGATTTGGCATATAGGCGCATGTTAAACACGAAAGAGCGGATTTCAATAAAATATCCGCTCTTTTTTGTTATTATTTGATGCAGTCCATCCAGGCTGAGGCCATCATCTGTGCGCCGGCAAGGGTAGGGTGTACACCATCTGCTGCCCAGTAGGCACCAGGAGCATTCTTTTGGGCATTGTCGAATATTTTTTGATAGGGAATTAGAATTGCGCCAAATTCTTTGGCGACCTCACGAGCGGATTCTTGGTAGGCCAAAAATTTTGGATACCACGCTTCAGTAATGTGACCTACGCCCTTTACTGCAAAAGGTTCTCCAATGATCAATTTGACGTTTGGAAGCTTTTGTAATGTCTCCTGTAGTAACTGTTGGTATTGGGATTTATACTCCTCAACCGTTGTCTGTGCTCCGCGGTCGATTGTTCGCCAGAAATCGTTCACACCGATCAAAATACTCAATACAGTGGGTTTTATTTCCAGTGTATCCTCCTGCCAGCGCTTTTGAAGATCGGGCACACGATTTCCACTAATACCTGTATTATATACCTTTAGTTTTTTTGCCGAATATTTATTTAAGAGCTGGCTGGCAGCCAATAGAGCATAACCATGTCCAAGTGCTGCGGTATCATTGGCATTTCTATTGTTTCTATCTCGGCCCACATCCGTAATGGAATCGCCCTGAAATAAAATGATGTCGTCGTTATTTAAACTGATTTTTGAGGAACCGACTGTTGATTCGTGAGCGAATACATCGTTTCCCAGTATATTGGCACCAGTCAATAGACCGGAACCAATAATGCTTTTTTTGATAAATGATCTGCGGTTTGTGTTCATTATTAGGTTTTTGTTATGTTTAAAGTTACATACTTTAAGCATACTTTTCCAAACCTTTTATAATGATGTTACACGCTTTTTCAATTTCCAGATCTGTAATAGTCAATGGAGGAGCGACACGCAGTGCTGTTTCACAATGCAGATACCAATCGATCATAACCCCGTTTTCAGCACAATACTTACTCACGTTGTAAACCTGATCAAAGGAATCCAATTGCAGACACATCATAAGACCTAATCCTCGAATTTCTTTAATTGCAGGGTGTCGGAGTTTTTCTTTAAATAAAAGCGATTTTCGCTCGACCTGTTCTACCAATTTTTCTTCCTTGATAACAGCCAGTGAAGCCCGTGCTGCGGCACAACTTACGGGGTGGCCCCCAAAAGTCGTGATATGTCCAAGCATGGGATTATCCTTAATAACATCCATCACTTCTTTGGCTGCAACAAATGCGCCTAGGGGCATGCCACCACCGATTCCTTTGGCAAGCATCAGGACATCTGGGACGATAGCAAAATGCTCAAAAGCAAAGAGACGGCCTGTGCGGCCAAAACCAGTTTGGATTTCATCAAAGATCAGTAGGGTACCTGTTTCATTACAGCGTTTTCTGACGGCTTGCATGTAAGCGATATCCGGGACTCGGACACCCGCTTCCCCCTGAATAGCTTCGAGGATGACAGCAGCAGTTTGTTCCGTAATCTTTGTGAGATCGTCCAGATCATTAAACTTGATAAAATCTATTTCGGGAAGGAGGGGGGCATACGCTTTACGGTACGCATCGTTTCCGATAAGACTGAGCGCGCCTTGTGTACTGCCGTGGTACGCCTTTTTTGCAGCGATAATCTGCCTGCGACCGGTATATTTCTTTGCTATTTTCATTGATCCCTCTACGGCTTCCGTTCCACTGTTGGTGAGGTAAACCGATTGAAAATTAGGAGGAAGTTCTGCTAATAATTCTGTAGCAAATTGCACCTGTGGGGCCTGCACAAATTCACCATAAACGGTGACATGTAGGTACTGGTCCAATTGTGATTTTATAGCTTCCAAAACCTTCGGGTGACGATGGCCTATATTGCTGACATTGAAGCCAGAGACCAAATCCATGTATTCTTCTCCATTTGGGCCATAAAGGTAGACACCTTCAGCCTTAACTACTTCAACCAATCTAGGTGAGCTAGATGTTTGAGCGGTATTCATTAAAAATAATTCTCTGTTGCTTAACATGATCTTACAAATGTCCGAAAATAAAAAAGAAGTCTTCAAGACTTCTTTTTTATTTTCGAGATTATTTTCTTCTATTCTGCAGGGATTTGTATAGATGTTCCCTGAATTCCTGTTCTACTTCAAAAAATTGCGATGCTCGCGCATTGCCAATAACTTTGGCAAATTTGGCCCGATATTCTTTTTTGATCTCCACTTCCTTAGCATCATACTGTAAGACGTCTCTGGAGCCACCTCTAAAACTATTTTTTGGAGCACCATTCAATTTTTCTTTCCTGATATCCCAAAGCGTTTGGCTGTATTCATTATAGAGCGGGAAGAATTGCTGAGCCTCTCTCGGAGTTAAATCCAGTTCTTTAGTAATGTAAGCTATTTTTTCATTTTCTATAGCTTGAAATCGATTTTTGTCTTGCGCAAAGCCCAAGGCAATAGAAAATATACTAAAGAACAATGTTATCCATATGTATTTTTTATTGAACATCATTATAAGGTATAATTTAGATAATCTTCTATTTCTTGTTTAGATATATTACTTCCAAATCCCTTAGTAGGGAGATTTGCTTCGTCAGTATACTGGGCCATATAGATCATATCGTCACCAGAAGCCGACTCCGCAAGGTAATTAATGATTTCCTGCTTAGGAATTTCTGACAAATGCTGGCTTAACTGCTCTTCTGCAACAGCTTCTACAGGAGTCGTATTTTGCTGTTGATATTGATAACCCCAATATCCGCCTATACTCAACATAGCCGCAAAGGATGCCGCAACCGCATAACGAGCGTACCATTTTTTAGGTTTCCCAATCTGACGGATCGGTGTATTATCCTTTTCAAGCATTTGAACACGATCAATGATGCTGTCCGAAAGAATCTCAAAATAATGTTGTGGTACATCAAAACCTGCAGTCACAATCGTTTCTTTTAGTTTTTCTTCAGCAATACGAGCAAAAATTGTCGATTCAACTATTTCTTCGTAGCCAACAGGAGCTGTAAAACCATCTGTCGGAACTGTTTCCTTCAATTTCTCCGCCGCTAAACGGGCGAAGATGGAGTCTTCAAGGGTTTGATTATAAGCAGAAGGCATGGTAAAGCCATCCGATGCAATCGTTTCTTTTAATTTGTCTTCTAAAATTCGGTTGAAGATAGTTGAAGATAGTTCAGAAGCATAATTTTCAGGAATTTCAAAGCCGTCTGTAGTAACCTGCTTTTTTAAACTATCTTCCGCAACCTTACACATTATGGCGTCAGATAAGCTATTAAAATATCCTTCTGGAACCTCAAAGATGGATTCTTCCTTGCATTCAACCAATTTGACTTGCGTAATTATTTTTGATTCTAAATCACTGAAATAATTTTCAGGTAAGCCAAATGGATTTTCACGCAACGATGCTGGAAGATTTGTAGGCTCCAGCCCATCATGATATGTGCCATTTTCCTTCATAGTATCTGTTAGAACCTAATTTCGCTAAAAGGTTTAATCGTTGTTGTTAAAAAATGCCTCTATTTTTTTGACAGCTAAATGATAAGAGGCTTTAAGCGCTCCGACACTTGTTCCGAGTACTTCTGAAATTTCTTCGTATTTCATATCTTCAAAATATTTCATATTGAAGACCAATTTTTGCTTTTCTGGCAAAGTCAACAAAGCCTGTTGTAATTTCATTTGAGCTTTATCACCGTTAAAATAATTGCCATCAGCAAGCGTTTCTGCCAAATAAGCAGTCGTGTCGTCATCCAACGACACGTTCTGCTTTTGCTTTTTCTTATTTAAGAAGGTAATACATTCATTTGTTGCGATACGATAAAGCCAAGTGTATAATTGTGAGTCTTCACGGAAATTCCCCAGGTTTTTCCATACTTTGACAAAGATATCTTGAACAACATCGTCCGCATCGTCATGATCGATGACCATTCTTCGCACATGCCAATAAATCTTCTGTTGATATTTCTTCAACAATAAACGGAAAGCTTCTTCTCGCGTACTCTCTTCGGCGAATTTTGCTATAATTAAAGCGTCATCCATATATTGACTTGCGTAGTTTTGTTATTTTCTTTTGATTACTTTTTGAACCGCAGCCACAATAGCCGCAGCATTCAAACCGTATTTTTCCATCAATTGAGCAGGAGTACCTGATTCTCCAAAACTATCATTTACGGCAACGTACTCTTGTGGAGTAGGTAACTCTCTTGTTAACACTTGAGCAACGCTATCACCCAAACCGCCAAGACGATTATGCTCTTCTGCCGTTACGACACATTTGGTTTTCGCAACAGATTTTAAAATAGCTTCTTCATCCAAAGGTTTGATGGTATGGATATTGATAATCTCAGCGTTGATACCCAACTCAGCTAATTTCTCGCCAGCTTGGATAGCTTCCCATACTAAATGACCTGTAGCAATGATCGTAACATCCGTTCCTTCATTTAATAATACCGCCTTACCAATCACAAATTCTTGATCAGCAGGAGTGAAGTTAGGAACTACGGGACGGCCAAAACGCAAATAAACTGGTCCCTCATATTTTGCTGCTGCAATCGTAGCGGCTTTTGTTTGATTGAAATCACAAGGATTGATCACTGTCATTCCTGGCAACATTTTCATCAAGCCGATATCTTCTAATATTTGGTGAGTTGCACCATCTTCACCTAAGGTTAGGCCAGCATGCGACGCTGCAATTTTTACATTTTTGTCCGAGTATGCAATCGATTGGCGAATCTGATCATAAACACGTCCTGTTGAGAAATTTGCGAATGTACCAGTGAATGGTATTTTACCACCGATCGTAAGTCCGGCAGCAATCCCCATCATATTAGCTTCCGCGATACCGATTTGGAAAAAACGTTCTGGAAATTCTTTGATAAAATCGTTCATTTTTAACGAACCGATTAAATCAGCACATAATGCAACTACATTCTCATCTTGCTTTCCTGCTTCTAGTAATCCCGCACCAAATCCTGAACGTGTATCTTTTGACTCTGTATAAGTATATTTTTTCATTCTAGTAATCTCCTAAAGTTTCTGTAAGCTGATTCAATGCCGACGCCAATTGTTCGTCATTTGGAGCAACACCATGCCATTTATGAGAACCCATCATAAAATCAACACCGTTACCCATTTCAGTATGCATCAGAATAATGACTGGTTTACCTTTTCCTGTGCGTGATTTAGCTTCTGCTAAACCTTCAACAACAGCATTCATATCATTGCCTTTAGCAATTTCCATCACATCCCAGCCAAATGCTTCCCATTTTGCACGAAGATCACCAAGAGATAATACTTGATCTGTAGATCCGTCAATTTGTGCTTTGTTATAGTCAACAGTAGCAATTAAATTGTCGATCTTATTGTGTGGTGCATACATCGCAGCTTCCCAAACTTGGCCCTCCTGCAATTCGCCATCACCCATTAATACATAAACTAGATTATTGTCTTTATTCAATTTTTTTGCTTGTGCGGCTCCAATTGCAACAGATAATCCTTGGCCCAATGATCCCGACGCAATACGAATACCTGGAAGACCTTCGTGCGTTGTTGGGTGACCTTGAAGTCTGGAATTGATTTTTCTGAACGTTGCTAATTCGCTCACTTCAAAATATCCTGCATGCGCCAATGTACTGTAAAATACAGGAGAGATGTGTCCATTTGATAGGAAGAATAAATCTTCTCCTTTTCCATCCATGTCAAAGGAAGGATTGCGTTTCATTGCATTGAAATAAAGCGCCACAAAGTAATCTGTACAACCTAACGAACCACCTGGGTGTCCTGATTGACAAGCGTGTACCATACGTACGATATCACGTCTTACCTGTGATGCAATTTGTTCTAGTTTGTTAATATCTGCACTCATTTTTTTTGTTGGTTTCACAATTGGTCGTAAAGTTAACTATTTTTAAGCTAGATGCTTGTTAAAAAATGAATTTATATTGACTTATAACCGAATCTCAAGCCGCTTTAGAAAAATGTTCGCAGGATAATACTTATAAAATGCTATTGGAGCCAGGGAGTTTTGCCTGCCTGATTACTACTTTGATACGCTGGATATTTTCAGACCTTTTGCATTACCGGGCATAAAAAAAGGATTCAGCATCACTCATGCCGAATCCTTTTTTTATTATAAATGTGAAGCTAAGATTACATGGCTTCAGCAACAACTTCAGTCACTTCCGGAACCATGCGTTTCAACAATCCTTCAATGCCTGCTTTTAAAGTAATTGTAGATGATGGACAACCGCTACAAGAACCCTTTAGTTCAACCGTTACCACACCTTCATTAAATGATTTATAATGTATAGCACCCCCATCTTGTTCAACAGCAGGTCGTACATAATCGTGTAAAACTTGTTGTATCTTAACTTCAGTTTCGGTGCCCTCAAAATCCACTTCTGTGTCGTGGTGTACCGTTTTTACAGCAAGTTCAGACTCTACAGCACCTTTTACAAAATCTTTCAACAAAGCTTCGATGTCTTCCCATTCTGCATCTTCCGTTTTGGTAATAGTAACGAAGTTACTCGCGAAAAATACACCACTTACAAAATTAAATTTGAACAATTCAAGTGCAAACGGTGAATCTTGTGCTGCTTCTTTATTTGGATAATCTACACTACCGTTGATCAACAATTTATTGACCAAGAACTTCATTGTAGAAGGATTGGGGGTAGACTCTGTATATACGTTAATCGTAGCCATGTAATATCTATTTTATTCCAAACAAATATAGGTCAAAAGGAGCTTTCTTAAGGTCATCTATAAGTAAAAGCTTATAAAGTAACACCTGTGTAGTTAGAAGGACTGATCGCTTTCAGTTCCTCTTTAACTTCCGCTGACACATTTAGATTATCAACAAATGTCGCTATTGTTTCTTTCGTGACATGCGTGTTGGTACGTGTTAGGTCTTTTAAAGCTTCATACGGTTTTGGATAGCCTTCTCGTCTTAGTATCGTTTGTAGCGCTTCGGCAACAACAGCCCAATTATTTTCAAGATCATTGGCCAATGCCTGTTCGTTTAAGATCAATTTGCGTAACCCTCTCAAAGTTGATTTAATAGCAATTAGGGTATGTGCAAATGGAACACCAATATTACGTAATACCGTAGAATCTGTTAAATCCCGTTGAAGACGGGAAACAGGTAACTTCGCTGCAAGGTGCTCGAAAATTGCATTTGCAATACCTAAATTTCCTTCTGCATTTTCAAAGTCAATCGGGTTGACTTTATGTGGCATAGCCGAAGAACCGATTTGACCGGCAGTAATTTTTTGTTTAAAATATTCCATCGAAATATATGTCCAAATGTCACGGCATAAATCGATGACAATATTGTTGATCCGTTTTAAGGCGTCACAACTTGCCGCAAAGTTATCGTAGTGCTCAATTTGCGTGGTCGTTTGTGAACGGTCTAAACCCAAGATATTGTTGACGAAATTATTTCCAAAATCGATCCAATTTGTCGCTGGATATGCAACGTGATGCGCATTAAAATTACCAGTCGCTCCACCAAATTTAGCTGAATACGGTACTTGATGTAATAGTTGCAATTGACGTTCAATACGTTCAATGAAAACATAGAACTCTTTGCCCAAACGAGTTGGAGATGCTGGCTGTCCATGGGTACGTGCCAACATCGGGATCTCTGACCACGAAGTTGCCAAAGATTTCAATTCATGAAGCAATTCTTCGATTGCAGGTGTATAGCTCTCTTTAATTGCTTCTTTCCAGGAAAGTGGAATGGCTGTGTTATTGATATCTTGTGAAGTCAAACCAAAATGAATAAATTCAAGGTAGTCCTGTAATCCTAATTTTTCAAATTGATCTTTTAGAAAATACTCAACAGCTTTAACATCATGGTTCGTAACTTTCTCTGTGTTTTTGATCCAAATGGCATCTTCTTCAGAAAAATTTCTATAAATATCACGCAATTTCTCATTTACTCTTTTGTCAAATTGTTGCAATTGAGCAATACCTGATTCACCTAATGCAATAAAATATTCCACTTCCACGCGTACGCGATATTTTATTAAAGCAAATTCAGAAAAAAATGCTGAAAGTTCATGAGTGTTATTGTAATAGCGTCCGTCGATAGGAGTAACTGCTGTTAAAGATGATAAAGCCATAGATTGAATGATTTTTTGGCAAAGGTAAAAAAATGCTTGGAGCTTAGCAATTTAATTGGCGCAGATATAAAAAAAGCCTCCTTGGTGAAGGAAGCTTTTTTATAAGGTCTAAATTCTATTTCAGAAAATTAGTGAGCAGCTTTAGTTGAATCAACTTTAGCAGCAGCTGAATCTACAGCAGATTTTGCTGAATCTACAGCAGTTTTTGCTGAATCCAATTGTGTGTTAGCTGAATCTAAAGCAACATTAGCTGAATCAGTAGCAGCGTCAGTTTTTTTAGCAGTTTCACCACATGATGCGAAAGCCAATGTTAAAGCTAAACCTAAGAAACCGAATTTGAATGCGTTTTTCATTTTATTAAAATTAAAATATTTTTAAATCTTGTTATTTAGGGATTAATACCGATAAATTAAAAAGGTAACCCCAGGTTTTTCTCTTTTTGAAAAAAGAAAGACCTTTTGTTAAAAAAGGCCTTCCAAAAGCTTTATTCAGTCCTAAATTATTTTTTAGTAGCAGCTGAATCAACTTTAGCAGCAGCTGAATCAACTTTAACAGCAGCTGAATCTACGTGGTTAGCAGCTGAATCCAAAGTGTTAGCAGCTGAATCAACTAAAGCAGAAGCTGAATCTGCAGCACCTTCAGCTTTTTTCTCTGAATTGTTACAAGATGCGAAAGCTACAGTTAAAGCTAAACCTAAGAAACCGAATTTTAATGCGTTTTTCATTTTCTAATTTTCTAATTTAAATTGAAATAATTTTCTTTTTCATCTCTTAATACACGTAACCAAAAAAGGTAACCCAAAAAATATGTTTTTTTTAAAATAATATATAAATGACTGAATTTAAGTTGTTTAATTTATTTAGAATAAGATGGTATCCCACAAGTCTCGGCTTGTGTCATCCTTTAGCTTAACAAGGGCTAAGGAAGGGTGATCATTGTGTCGTTCTTGTGTGTTTGTTGTGCTGAGCTTGTGTGAATGTATTTTAGCCAATCTAGGGATAAGATGGTATTGATAACAAACAATTTTCGATTATATTTCTTATTTTAAAAAGTAAACACTTAAAAAGAAATTGCAATTATGTTTGATAAAGTAAAGAATATAATGGATTTGGCAAAATCAATAGACTTTGGCAAATTGGAAGAAATATCGAAGAAAGTGGATTTGGGAGCAGTAATGGATGCCGTATCAAAAATGGATGATAAGCAGCTTCATGGTTTAATGAAAATGCTGAGTGCAGGAAAAGAAAAAAAGGAATTACCTCCTATTAATGGTGATTTCTATGCTATGGATAGCAAATTAAATGATTCAGATCGTGCATTGCAATTGAAGGTGCGGGAATTTATGGAGAATGAAGTCAAGCCAATTGTCAATAAATATTGGTTAAGAGATGAATTTCCTTTCGAAATTATACCGAAACTAGCCGCTTTAAATATTTGTGGCTATACCTACGATGGGTATGGCTGTATGGGGGGCAGTTCTTTAATGGAGGGGATCATCGCAGCGGAGATAGCGCGTGTTGATGCTTCTGTAGCGACTTTTTTTGGCGTACAGAGTGGTTTGGCTATGGGATCAATCTATATATGCGGATCCGAAGAACAAAAACAGGAGTGGTTGCCCAACATGCAGAAAATGCAAGTGATTGGTGCTTTTGGTCTAACCGAGCCCGAAGTAGGGTCGGGAGCAGCGGGCGGATTGACAACAACCTGTAAGAAGACCGCCGAAGGCTGGGTGTTAAATGGTCAGAAAAAATGGATCGGGAACTCCACTTTTTCGGATATAACCATTGTTTGGGCTAGGGATCTTGATGATGGCGAAGTTAAGGGGTTTATTGTACGAAAGGATAATCCAGGTTTTTCCGTTGAGAAAATTAAAGATAAAATGGCTTTGCGTATCGTACAGAATGGTCTTATTACTTTAGCGAATTGCATCGTTCAAGAAAGTGATCGCCTGCAACATGCAAATTCTTTTAAAGATACAGGAAAGGTTCTTCAGATGACGCGAGCAGGTGTCGCTTGGATGGCCGTAGGATGTGCGCGAGGCGCCTATGAAAATGCCTTGGATTATACGCGTAAAAGGAGGCAATTTGGTAAACCAATCGCCTCTTTTCAGCTTATTCAAAATCACCTGGTTGAAATGTTGTCCAATTTAACGGCTATGCAAACGCTTGTCTTCAGATTATCTGAATTACAGGATAAGGGTGAGCTAAGAGATGAACATGCCTCGCTGGCCAAAGTCTTCTGTTCTTTACGTACCAGGGATATTGTTTCCAAGGCTCGAGAGGTCATGGGCGGAAACGGTATTCTGTTGGAATATAATGTCGCACGGTTTTTGGCCGATGCTGAAGCCATTTATTCCTATGAGGGGACAAAAGAAATCAATTCACTCATTGTTGGCAGAAGTATAACTGGATTTAGCGCCTTTGTTTAGGGATTATCAGGCTGGTCTTTGGCATCCTGTTGCCAAATATAGCTTAATACATAAAAAGGGCGTTGTTCCGTAACAACGCCCTTTTTACTTCATTTGGAGCAAAAATCTAATTTTCTATTGCCGTTTGAGTCGCATAATAGCAATATCTCCCATGATAAATGTCAATGTATTCTCGCTTATGCTAAAGGTATTTACCTTTTCTAAGGTCGAAAAGAAAGTTGCTTCACCATTACCTTCGCAGGCCATCTTTGTCGACATAATGGGGCCAAAATTGATGGTGTTTCCATTCGTTTTAAAAGTCATATTGTAGTTATTGCAGCTGCTATTTCCGTTTACTTTACCACTGGAAGCATCAAAGATCATGGTCGGTTTACGATTGGGATATAGGCCATCGAAAGCAATCCGTGGGCCGGATATATAATCAAGTTCCCAAGCTCCACTAAGTTGTTGCTTGTTGTCCTGAATCAGCTTAAATTTTGCCAGGGGAGCCATTTTCGCTTTGTTCAAGCTAAGAATATCATCCTTAACCGTATAGTTATCTGCAGCAATCAGGTTTTTGGATAAGGCTTGTTCAATAGACATATCCGGACAGGCCATCATCGTAGACATACCCTGAGCAAATTTAACCTTTCCATTCTTTGATAAAGTCAATTCTCCACCGATGCCATTACATCCCCCACTTGCACTGTAACTTTTTTCATCCAGCTGGAGGTAAGGCATTTTACCGTTGATCTGAGCCGCTACTGGCTGTCCATTGATTTCAATCAATTGCCATTTTTTTCCAATTACTGACGACAGGCTACTTTCTGTGTTCTGCTCATTCGCGTTTTTCTTCATCACAGAGCAACTTCCAAGACTAACGATTAAGATGGCCAGTATGGCGATGTTTTTAAAGTTCATATTTTAAATTTTAACCTATTAACACCCTTTTTAACGTTTGGTTTGACAAAATGATACAAAAGTTCACAAACAAAAAAGGCTTCCAGTTTGGAAGCCTTCTTTATCAGTAGGATAAATCTTACGATTTGTTTTTATTTTGTTGTGCTTGTTGTTGTGCACGCATCATTTCTTCCATTTTCGTTTGGAAGCTCGATTTTTTATCTGCTTTTGGATTCTTTTTATTTTCCTCCAATTTAGCTAAGATTTTCTCATCATTCACCATAGTGCGAATAACCAACTGCGTTAAGAACGTAAATAATGCACTTAAGAAATAGTAGTAATTCAAACCTGCTGGGAAGCTATTCAAAACAAAGAAGAAAATCAACGGCATGATATAGCCCATGTATTTCATTTGTCCTGTAGCACCAGATGTAGCGTTGTTATACCAGGTCGTTAACAGTGTTGTCAATGTCATCAAGATACACATCAACGAGATGTGGTTGAATGATCCAAAAATAGGTGCAAATGTGAATAGCGTATCATAAGTTGACATGTCCTTCATAAACAAGAAGCTTTGTCCTCTCAATTCAAATAAATTTGGAAAGAAGTAGAAGAACGCAATGGTAAATGGCATTTGTAAGACGAGAGGAAGACATCCGCCAAGTGGATTCACACCGACCTGTTTGTACAGTTTCATTTGCTCCTGCTGCATCAACATTTGATTGTCTTCACCCACTTTTGCTTTGATCTCATCCAGCTGCGGTTTTAAAACACGCATTTTGGCCATAGAGACATAAGACTTGTAGGTCATTGGGGAAAGAATCAACTTCAACATCAATGTCAATAAAAGGATAACGATACCATAGCTCATATGGAAACCATCCAGGAAGTTGAATACAGGTACTGTAATCCATTGGTTGATCCAACGCATAGGCCCCCAACCCATATTGATAATCGATTGATAATCATTTCCTTCAGCCTTCAATACATTGTATTGATTTGGTCCAAAGAAGAAGTTTAGGGAATAATTATTGTCCTTATGGTTATCAAATGCTAATTCCGCGTTTGTGTTGTAGAATTTAACGATATCGGTTTCTGACGCATGTTTTACATCCACTTTTGCATTGACAAAGCCATCTTTAGCGCTGAGGATACTAGAGAAGTAATGCTGCTTGAATGCAATCCATTGTACTTTTTTCTCCAATGCTTCATCAGCATCTTTTGATTCGGAAAGGTGATCTACTTTATTATCTTCTTTATAATACAGGGTAGATTTCTGTCTTTCCGATTCTATGTTTTGCTCTTTCTGTCTCAACGTGGTGTTCCAGTTCAGGGTCAACGTTTTTTGACTCTGCGGAATTAAATTCTGTATCCCTTTTGTGTTAATGTCCAGTCCTACATTATAACCTTTGCCAGCAATCGAGTATACATATTCAATATATTGATCGGCACTGTAATTTAGTCGGAATTTTACAGATTGTTTACCCTCAGCAGAAACTTGGATATCCGAAGATTCTGTATTGAAGTATAAATCATTTGTTGATACATTTTGACCAGCTGCATTAAACTGAAAACCAAACTTGTTGTCGTCGCCATCAAAAAGCATCAACGGTTTTCCATTGAAATTCTTTTCGCCTTTTAGTTCTACGGATTTAACCTTACCACCTTTTGTACTGATTTTGGCAATGATTTTCTCGTTTTCAATCGTAATGACTTTCTCCGTTCCAAATTTTGTCGCGCCAAAAGGTTTTTTCAATTCCGCCGAATCAGCAATCACTGCTGTTTGTGCTGCTTTGGCTTTAGCGGTAGAGTCACTTTCGGCAGGCAGTCCTTTTTCGGTACGCGCTTTAGCCTCTTGTCTCGCTTGTTCTTGTTTGATTTCCGATTCTGAAGGCTTCATCAGGTAAAATGAACCAGTGATGATAGCAAACATCAGGACCAAACCAATTAGGGTATTTCTATCCATTTTTAATAATTAAACTTAATTAATTGTATCCTTCTATTACTACTTTGATTTTTTGTTGGCCAAAGCAGCGGCTACAAAGCTAACAAAAAGTGGGTGAGGATTTGCAACAGTTGACTTTAATTCTGGATGAAATTGTCCGGCAACGAAAAATGGATGGTTTTTCAATTCGACAATTTCAACTAATCCAGTCTCCGGATTGAATCCTGAAGCAATCATTCCAGCAGCTTCATATTGTTTTAAATAGTCATTGTTAAATTCATAACGGTGACGGTGTCTTTCAGAAATTTTTGTTTTACCATAAATGGCAAAGGCCTTAGTTCCTTTTTTAATTTCACAGTCGTAAGCACCTAAACGCATTGTACCGCCCATATTGGTGATATTTTTTTGCTCTTCCATCAAATTGATGACCGGATTGCTCGTGGTGGCATCCATCTCGAAACTATTAGCGTCTTTCAGACCCAATACGTTTCTTCCGAACTCGATAACCGAACATTGCATACCTAAACAGATACCGAAGAACGGAATATTATTTTCACGAACATACTGAATAGCATTTAACTTACCGTCCAAACCGCGTTCCCCGAATCCTGGAGCAACCAAAACTCCATCCATAACTTTTAGCTTTTCAGCAACATTTTCTTTTGTAACACTTTCAGCAGCAATATAGCTTACTTTTACTTTACATTCGTTTGTTGCCCCTGCATGGATAAATCCTTCGATAATGGATTTGTAAGCATCTGGTAGTTCAACATATTTTCCGACTAAGGCAATATTCACTTCACTAGTTGGGTTTTTGAGCTTGCCAAGGAAGTTCTTCCAATTTTCTAAATCTGGCTCATTTTTGTTGGAAAGTTTTAGCTTTGTTAATGCTGTTTTATCAAGATTCTCCTTCAACATCAGTAATGGAACGTCATAAATCGTCGACGCATCGATAGATTCTACGACGGCGTTGATGTTGACATTACAGAATTGCGCTAATTTTTTACGGATTTCCTGTGATAATTTATGTTCAGTACGACACACTAGAATATCTGGTTGTACACCATATTCCAATAATGTTTTTACTGAATGTTGCGTAGGTTTAGTTTTAAGCTCGCCAGCAGCGGCTAGGTAAGGGACTAAAGTCAAATGGATAACCAGCGAATTATTGGCTCCTAATTCCCAGCGAAGTTGTCTTACAGCTTCCACAAATGGTAAGGACTCAATATCGCCCACTGTTCCACCCAATTCAGTGATGATAATATCATATTCACCAGACTCACCCAACAGTTGCATTCTGCGTTTTATCTCATCGGTGATATGGGGAATGACTTGAACGGTTTTTCCTAAATAGGCACCTTCACGTTCTTGTTGGATAACGTGTTGATAGATGCGGCCTGTCGTGACGTTATTTGCTTGTGAAGTAGGGACGTTCAGGAAGCGTTCGTAATGACCTAAATCAAGGTCTGTTTCAGCACCATCTTCCGTAACATAACATTCTCCATGCTCATATGGATTTAATGTTCCTGGGTCGATGTTAATGTAAGGGTCGAATTTTTGAATGGTAACTTTATAGCCACGCGCTTGGAGAAGTTTAGCAAGGGAGGCAGCAATAATACCTTTCCCCAACGACGAAGTAACGCCGCCCGTAACAAAAATATATTTAGTCATAACAATTAAAGGATTTTCAATTTTATGTGGTCAAAATGACCAATAATAGTTGCTTTATGTACGGGATACAAAGATAGCAATTTTTATTCAAAATCAGAATTGAAGATCGCTCGAATAATTAAATTAAAAATAGATGTTACCTTGGCTATCGATTGTTGTCTTTAGTGTAGGCTGTGCTTTTGACTTAATTTCAATACGATAGAAATTAGTGCTATTTGAAAATACAATCTCATAATTTTTGTGCCCATTTATAATTTCAGGATATAATTTGCTTAACTCCTGAATTGACGTTGCATAGCGTTTTTTATCGTTTCGATAGATCTGTTGCAGGTAAAAGATATTCCAGGTAACTTTTTCGAGCGCGAGGAATTGCTCATCGATAAATTGATGGTTTGTGTCGTTAACAAATTTTATATGTCCCCATCGCTCAGGGTAATGCATATTAACGAGGCCGATTGGAGACCATACCCAGTTCTCTTCAGCGAGCGTCTTACCCGTGTTGTCTTTTCTCTTGCTATAGATAGTTTCGGTATTGTCATAATGCCACTGAACGCGTGAGAAGTTTATCTTCCAGGTTTCATTTGCTTTGATCTGATTTCCTTCGCCAAAGTATTTTAGACTTTTTACAGGTATTTTCATTTCCACAGTCCAAAATTCATCCTTGTCTTGTGGATTGTTGATGGACCCGGCATGATAGACTGCAGTTTCAATATCTTTTGTGTCCCAATTTAGATTAGCCCTACCGCCAAAGCGATAAGGTTTAGTCATCAAAAGATCCATAACTGTATTTAATGCATTTATTTCAATCTCTATATATTCCGGAGAGAATAGATTTGGCTTGAGAAAGATCTCAAAATCATTGTCATGATAGATGATTGTATCTTTCTGTCTTAAATATCCTTTGATATGAGGTTCTTGAAGCTTGGCAAAAAGATAAAGGTTTTCTTTATCCCAAAGCATCTTGACTTGCGTCTTAAAAGTAGGAACAGGCTTATTTAATCCCTCAATATCCTTAAAAGAGTCTGTCCATGGCGCTTTTGACCAGGAAGCCTCATCGTCCTTTCCGTCAATCGTGATTGCATCTGTTGCTGGGTGTACATAATAGGTTTCAGGGCGCGACTGTAACTGAAGAAATTCATTCAGATTCCGTTGTGCAAAAGTAAAGGTCGGATAGCTTATAAAAGCAAAGATAAAAGCTATAATTCTCATCAAGATACAGTTTGATTTTTAACGGCAGCAAAGTGAAGATGGAACAAAATTAGGATGTTTTTAACTATTGTGATCATCTACGATTCTACCTTTCAGATACGAAGCTAAAAGTAAGTAAAATGTTTTAGCGCGGCAAAGAGGAGGGTGTGATTTTAGGAAACAATATATAATTGTCCTAAATTTATTACAGAAGCAGTGGTTTGTATGACCTGCGTTTTGGAAGCTACGGGTGGTAGGGCATAAAAAAAGGCTTTGAATGATTTCAAAGCCTTTTTTTATGCCGTGGTAGTCGTAATTAGATTCTTTTCGATTTAATACGAGCAGCTTTACCAGTAAGGCCGCGTAAATAGAATAATTTCGCGCGACGAACTTTACCGTAGCTGTTTACTTCAATTTTTTCAATGTTTGGTGAGTTTACAGGGAAAATACGTTCAACACCTACACCGTTTGAGATTTTACGAACGGTAAAAGTAGCGTTAGCACCTTCGCTGTTTAATTGAATTACTACACCTTGGTACACCTGTACACGCTCCTTATTTCCTTCGCGAATTTTATAATGAACGCTGATGGTATCTCCAGCTTTGAAAGCGGGAATTTCATTCTTTACTACCGCTTGTTCTTCTACAAATTTTACTAAATCCATGATTTCGAGTAATTATTAACGATTTATATCCTGTAAAAATCGGAATGCAATATTACGACTTATTTTCTGAATATAAAAATACTTTTTTAAAAAACTATTGACTGATATTCAAATCGGATGCAAAGATATGAAAATGAAATGGATAATCTAAAGATATTTTGAATATTCCTTTGTAGACTATATGGAGCGTGTTTTTGATTGCTAAATTCAATAGAATATATTGTTTTGATGAAAATATTATGCAATCAATCAGTCGTTTAGTGATTAATTTTCTATAGGGTGTTGACAAAGTCAAAAAATGATTCGATATTTGTGCCACACAAAACAAAGG
>NZ_DIJR01000025.1:168840-171732 GCF_002421245.1 Sphingobacterium sp. UBA5639 | reverse complement strand
TTCGAATCCTGCCACCCCGACTTAAAAGCTCTAACGAAAGTTAGAGCTTTTTTTGTTTCCTATTTTTATTCGTCCCGTAAGCTATTTACAGGATTAGCTATGGCTGTTCGGATAGCCTGCCAACTTACTGTAATTAATGCGATACCTATTGTTACTAGTCCCGCCAGCACAAACATCCACCATTGGATTTCGATGCGGTAAGCAAAGTCTTCCAGCCATTTGTTCATGGTTAGCCAGGCGATCGGCGAGGCAATTATCAAGGCAATTAATACGGGTTTTATAAAATCTCTGGACAATAATGTAGTGACACCCGATACCGAAGCGCCAAGCACCTTGCGAATTCCGATCTCTTTGTTTCGTTTGGCAGCCGTAAATGAGGCTAAACCATAGAGGCCTAGGCACGCGATAAATATGGCCAATCCAGAAAAAAGACTGAGTATACGTTGTTGCCTAAGATCAGTTTTGTACAGCATATCGAATTTCTGGTCCAAAAAACTGTATTCAAACGGATATAATGGGGCTACTTTCCCAAATGCGGTTCTGATAGTTTTTAGAGCTTCAGGGAAATCTTTTGTGTTTAAGCGGATAAGGGCTACCCTTAGATCATCAGAAGGGGCAACAACTAATGCATCCATGTTTTCTTTTAGGGATAGGAAGTTAAAATCATCAATTACACCAATGATTGTCCGGGGGGATTGATCGCGGATCGTATTTTTTATCCATTTGCCAATGGCCTGTTCGGGAGTAAATCCAAGCATCGATGCTGCAGTACGATTGACTAATACAGCCCTAGTGGAGTCGGTCGAGTGTTGTATTGAAAAGTTTCGGCCTGCTATTATTTTGAGTTTCAAGGTACTTACATAGTCAAAATCAGTGAACTCTGTCCTTGACTTCCACTTCTCACCGTTTTTTCCTTCGACCTCGAATGTGTGGTTATCGAAGAAGCCGCCCGGTTCACCGGACATAAAGGAGACCGATGTAATGTCGCTGCTCGCAGATAATTCGTTCTTGAATGTACGCAGGTTGTTATACAGTTCTTCATTGTCTATTGGAATAACCACTGTCTGTTGGTCGTCATAGCCAAGTCCCAGTTCTTTTACATATTTCATCTGCTTAGAGATAATCAATGTACCGATGATCAGTAAAATAGATATGCTGAATTGGAACACCACTAATGTATGGCGGAACAGTGTGCCGCCCTTGCCTAAGCGTAATTTACCTTTTAATGCCTGTATAGGGGAGAAGGTTGAAAGGTATAAGGCAGGGTAACTTCCGGCTAATAGCCCTACTATGACAATAATTGCAATCAAAAAAATATAGATTGGCCATGAATTCCATGGGACCGTTAGGGTGTATCCCAATAGTTGATTATATACAGGCATGAGTAGTTGCAGTAGACATATGGCGAGTATGCAGGATATGGTGGTTAATAAAATGGATTCTCCGATAAACTGCCCCATTAATTGAAGACGTTGTGCTCCAAGTACCTTTCTTAAACCAACTTCTTTTGATCGGTCAACTGCACGTATTGTCGAGAGATTCATGAAATTGATGCAGGCGATAATCAATATAAGGATGGCGATGGAGAGAAAAATGTAAATAACTTTCTTGTCACCATGTTTTGCGCTGTCAAATGCGCTGTGGGATTCAAGATAGACATCTTTTAGCGGTGTAAGGGCAAGATCAAAATGGATACCCATATTGGTAGAAACTGCTTTCATATGCCTATTCATGAAATCGGGAAATTGCTTTTCCAGTTGCCTAACATCTTTATGTTCGTCAAGTAGGATGTAAGTGAATAAATTGTTGTTTTGCCAAGCTTTGAACGGTTCGGTATCGAGATAATTGGATAAGGGGATAATGAGATCAAAATCCAGATGTGAATTGACCGGAAGATCTTTAGCGATCCCAGTAACGGTTAATTGTTTATTTTTATCAAGCTGCAGTATTTTACCGATAGGATTTTCATTTCCAAAATATTTCTTCGCAGTTGTTTCCGTGAGCACAACACTTGTTGGATTTTTTAAAACAGTCGTTGGATTCCCTTTGATTAGCGGAAAACTAAATAGTTCAAAGAAATCGTCATCTGCAATAAAGAGTTTCTTTTCATTGAATGCAATGTTGCCAACAGAGAATAACCCATTGGCAGGCATTACCCGTACAGCTTTTTTGATATCATCGGGATAATCGGTTAATAAGGCCGTGGCATAGGGTGCGGATAAATAAGGTGCACGGTCCTTGGTGTTGTCAAAACCACGCATGACCCGATAGATGCGACCGCCTTGGCTGTGAAACTTATCAAAGCTAAACTGATTGGCGATAAATAGAAATATCATTGCGCAGACGGTGATGCCTATTGTTAAGCCAAGAATATTGATAAAGGAAAAAACCTTGTTCTTTATCAGGTTTCTCCAGGCAATTTGGAAATAGTTCTTTATCATACTTTTCGTTATAAGTGTTCATTTTGAACTTATGGTAATCAATCCCGTTGAAGGATAACGTAATTCTATTTTTTAAAAATGTTCATTGGATCAATTTCAAAAAAACGGCCAAAGGGTTAAGTTGTTTACAATCAGTTTGTTGTGTATTGTCTTTATGTGATCTAAGTGTTTGTATTCGAACACTTCATGTTCATATCCGAACATGTTGCGGTTGAGAGGTCAAAAGATTTTAATTGACAGGTGAGTGTTTTATCGAAATAATAAATAGTGGGAACAGCATTGGCTTTGATTGTATAGAGGAGAGCGATGTGCCGTCTGGCGAAGAGTATGTCGCAATGTAACAACTTGTTAGTTTTATTTTGTGTTTTTCATTTGCAAATAATTTGTAAGAACCGTATATTTGTGCCACACAAAACAAAGGTGATACCTTTTTCGGGGTGTAGCGTAGCCC
>NZ_DIJR01000025.1:168490-168807 GCF_002421245.1 Sphingobacterium sp. UBA5639 | reverse complement strand
TAGAAAAGCTCTAACGAAAGTTGGGGCTTTTTATGTTTCAGAGCAGGGTGTGCACCTGCGAGCTTTAAGATACTAAAAGGTTCGATCCGTAAGAGCTTCGGTTTTTTTGGGGGCTATTTAGCGCTAAACCGAAATTGTTCTAATGCTTCACTAGGTGTAATAAAAGGGATTTTTCATTTTTTGCTTTATAAAATGAGCTGCTTTTTAATCTTATTTGTAAATTATTTTGCAATAAGTCAATCTGTTAGGTGGTTTGTGAAGAATATTTTTGAAAAAAACATATTTTTAGTTTACTTTTGTGCCACACAAAACAAAGG
>NZ_DIJR01000025.1:0-168198 GCF_002421245.1 Sphingobacterium sp. UBA5639 | reverse complement strand
AAGTTAGGGCTTTTTTTTGTTTCTGGCTTTCTTTATGTTTTTTAACATTATATCCTTGTAAACCCGCTGTTAAACAGTTAAATTGCTTGAAATTTATTGTCAACTAGAATATAAACATAAATAATATGAACAGAAAAGCGGCATTTCTTTTAGGAATTTTGGCCTCTTGTGCATTACCGCAAGTTACCTTTGCTAACCATTCCATTGGAGAATCTATTCATTATCAACAGGACGTAGAAGGCAAAGAGCTGATTGGTCGATGGGATATCGAAGTGGATATTAATGGTAATCCTGCGCCATCTTGGTTGGAAGTTAAATTGTCGGGCTATAGAACTTTAGTCGGTCATTATGTGAGTACTTCCGGAAGTGCCCGGCCAGTTTCGCAGGTGTTTTATGAGAAAGGAAAGTTTAGATTTGCCATCCCACCTCAATGGGAAGGCGGAAAGATGAATCTAAGTGTTGAAGGAGAGATTGTAAACGGTGTATTGCAAGGGACAATAACAGAGCCTGATGGGAAAACATATCGCTTTAAAGGTGTTCGTGCTCCGGAGCTGAAGCGAACAGCTGCAGTAAAATGGGGTAAGCCCATTCAGCTGTTCAACGGCAAGGATCTGTCAGGATGGAAAGCTACCGGTAAAACGAATCAGTGGGTGGTGAAAAACGGAATTTTGACTAGCCCGCAATCTGGTTCTAATTTGGTCTCTGAGCAAAAATTTGAAGATTTTAAATTACATGTTGAATTTAAAATTCCAGCAGGAAGTAATAGTGGTGTCTACTTAAGGGGCCGTTATGAGGTTCAGATAGAAGATAGCCCCAAGGATGCACATCCTAATGCTGTGCTTTTCGCAGGGGTATACGGCTTCTTAGCTGCAAATGAAATGGTCAATAAAGGAGCCGGAGAATGGCAAACCTATGATATTACATTGGTAGGACGTCTAGTGACGGTTGTGGCAAACGGAAAGACTGTTATCAGTAACCAAGAAATCCCTGGTATAACGGGCGGTGCTTTGGATAGTAAAGAGGCAGAGCCGGGACCAATTTATTTCCAAGGGGATCATGGTCCCGTGGAATTCCGAAAAGTGATTATTACTCCAGCTATTAAATAGCATAACATGATACAAAGGCTATCTGAAAAGGTAGCCTTTTTAAATCCCTATGACAACGACTACAATATCTTCATTCTGGTAGGAGGTGTAATAGCGTTCAATGGAGCCGTGAGCTTTGTACTCTTGCAACTCTTCAAAAACCATTTTTTTTAACATTCCTTTTCCCTTGCCATGAATAAACTTTATTTCGTTCATTTCCCAATAAATAGCTGCATCTAGATTAGATCGCATAAAATCAATGGATTCTTGTAAGAGCTC
Organism: Sphingobacterium sp. UBA5639; assembly: GCF_002421245.1. Classification (NCBI taxonomy): domain Bacteria; kingdom Pseudomonadati; phylum Bacteroidota; class Sphingobacteriia; order Sphingobacteriales; family Sphingobacteriaceae; genus Sphingobacterium; species Sphingobacterium sp. UBA5639. The sequence goes on along the minus strand of NZ_DIJR01000025.1, from coordinate 166,834 downwards.
CTCTGGCGAATAATCTTCCCAATCTTCAAGGAAAGTATCGGTGTGTAAGTCTACGATAGCTGGTGGTTTGTGCATTTCTCAATATTTTACAATGCTGCAAAAGTATAATAAAACAGCGACTTAATAGGTTAAGTCACCAACGAAATCAATCGCTTGGGCAAATTTTTCATACCATTTTTTGATAATAGCTGCAATTTCATACTCTTCCTCATCGGCATGGTTGAGCATAAGTAACTCGATCGATTGGAGTAGCTGTTTGAGATCTAGAAAATAACCGTCGAAATCCCGGAACGCAGAGACAGTGTCTCGAATAAGCAGCATGGCATCATGTCGAAGTGTAATCATATCATGACGTGAAGATATTCGGTCCAGCAACCATTCCTTTTGGAAATTGGAGTCAATATGTCTGTTGCAAGCCTGATTAAAAAGCAATTCAAATTCAACAATTTGATGTTTCAGGTCATATATAGCTTTTTGGAGCTCTTCAAAAGTACTGATGATCTTTTCTTGGGTCTCCATGTTTTTTGATATAATTGCCATGATATTTTACTTAAAAATGTATGCGCTTGGTTTTTAGTTATTTAAATAAAAGCATGTAAGGTATATACAAATAGTTCAGCCGAATGTTTTACATGTCTAAAATTCGGTTATGATTTTTGTATATAAAAGAAGAGACTGAGCTTAAAACGGAACTGAGTTTTTTTGGTTTTTGGTCCCGTTTTCAAATCGTAGATTTTTTTTGAAACCTAATTTATTTAATACTATTTAATTTTAAGTATATTTAATATGCTGTATTGCAGCCAATGCACTGAAAATGTATTAACTATGTTAGCATCTAGTTTTGTTGATTTCTTTAAGAAGAGGAGGTACTATGTCCTTTTTTTAGCATTGCTATTGGTATGCAGCTTACCCATGTGTCATGGCCAATATAAGCTGAAAGATTCTACAAAATTTATAAACGATCAGTTGCCCAGGTATCTCGGAAGAATGGGGAAGATTAAGTCTAGAAATTATCCCCTTGGTGGTCGTGAAGCAATCTTGCGAATATTACTGAAAGACTATTACGTGTATAGATTGGTATCAGGAGAAGATAGTTTGGATAGGGAACGTTATCCTGCTTTATGGAATCCTCTTTCGGTACAAACATTTAAAACGCTAAATACGCGTGATATGTTTAGTTACTGTATGCTTGCACCTGAGTTTGAGATGCAAAATTGTGGTTCCTTGGGGCGCTTGAAAGGTCAATACATATTTGGAGTCTATTATCGAGGGGACATACCGCTGGAATATTGGAGCAATAGACAGTTGGTTGCTTTGCATGGAAGTAGAGATTCTGTTGTACGATATGTGGACCAGATGTGGCCTACACTCGATTTCATTGGTGGGAATACCAAAGATTTAGCGGTTGAATTGATGATGTGGGAGTTGATACCAAAGGTGTTGGATAAGTTGGTTCTGGCGCCAACGGACAATGATCTGTATGCTCTATTGGTACAAATAATGATGCGTCTGAAATTCAAACCTTTTGAAGATTCAGCTATTTATGAGCAATTGTATGGTCCGACATCTTATATAGGAAGTCGAATTGAAAGCAATGCAGAAAATCGGAATGACATCATGAAACTCGCGCGGGAATGTTTTGAAACGCTAAATACATCGCCTGGCTTCCAATTGCCAACTTATATTAAACGGGAGCGTTTCTTAGACCCTCCTTCTTCAAGGGAGATGTCAGGTGGCATGAGTACCTCAAAAGGACCAGATTGGAAGTGGAAAAAAGTAGAGGTACATCATTATAAGCTAAAGTTGTAGATCTTTGTCTAGAAGCAAAATTTACCATGAAGGTAAAGTATCTTTTTAACTGTAGTCTTTTCTAAAGCTTATACTAGTTTGACCATAAGTAGGGGAGTAGGTTATTTCCTTTTTTTTTACGTTATTCGCGTAAACGAAAAATAGCTTAAGATATAATATAATGAAGGAAAAGGCAATTGGAAATTACCAATTAGAAATCTGTTCAAATTCCGTAGCATCAGCAATTGAAGCCGAACAAGGAGGTGCGACCCGGGTAGAGTTTTGTCAAAATTTGGAAAATGGAGGGACTACACCTTCGTTTGGTCAGTTGCAGTTAGTGCGGGAACTGGTGAATATTGGTATTCATGTGCTTATCAGACCGCGTGGAGGTGATTTTCTTTATACAGAGACCGAGATCTTAGAAATGATAGCAGATATTCAGTTGTGCAAGGAATTGGGGATAGATGGTGTTGTAATAGGTATGCTGAACGCAGATGGTACGGTGGATAAAGTGAATACTTTGCGATTGGTGGAAGCTGCGCGTCCCATGCATGTTACCTTTCATCGTGCTTTTGATCGCGTGGAAGATCCTTTTCAGGCATTAGAAGATGTCATCGAACTGGGGATAGATCGTATTTTGACATCTGGTCTGCAAAATTCTGCTTTAGCTGGAGCTCCACTACTCAAACAGTTAGTTCAACAAGCAAATGGCCGTATTGTGATTATGCCTGGTGCAGGTGTAGATGCAGCTAATATAGTTCATATTTTAGCGCAAACTGGTGCAGTTGCAATACATAGCTCAGCGAAAGAATTGCATGTGTCGAAGATGAGGTTTAACCAGAGTCAGGTCAATGGAATGGATGAGGCACAGTGGATGAGCTCAAAAGAAAAAGTCCACCAAATGGTGGACCTATTAAAAAGCCTTTAAAGTAGTACTTTAAAGGCTATTAAATTCTTCTTACTATTTAGCTTCTGAAGCTAATTGATTTAAGATAGCATCGTTTTTAACGATTTGGTTGCTAGCTTTCATTTTTGATCTAGAACCTAACTCTACATTAGATCCTAATTTCAAGAACTGAACTTCAACACGTGAAACAGTTTTATTTCTTCTATCTTTTCTTTTTAAACGTGTAACTCCCATTTTGATAATATTTTTATTGTTTAAAATAAAACGAGGTCGGAAGCGGATTCGAACCGCTGTAGGAGGTTTTGCAGACCTCAGCCTAGCCACTCGGCCATCCGACCCTATTTTTTTCCTTTTGAAGGTCTGCAAAAATAAAACTTATAATTGGAATTAAAAAATCTTTATGATAAAACTTTTATGTTTTTGGGCATTAATCTGAAAACCAAGCAAGTATTTTCATTGCGGGACAGATAGCGAATTGTCATTGATAATAATCCTTGCTGTTTTCCTCCAAAGATAGCCTAGAGATTTTTGATGGCTACCCGCGATTAACAATAGGCTATTCACATCGTATTGAACCGTGTTGTTAAGTGTGCAAAGTTGAAAAGTATTCAGTTGACTGTATCTTTTAAAGGACAATGAAAAGCCCCGTTTTAGGGCTTTTCCCTAATGTTTCACTATGTAAATTAACGGCTTATGTATTTTGGAATAGATATTGCAAATGGGATTGTAATAAATCTCGTACAGGAAATTATGAGATTATTTGAGGAAAGAAGAAAGTAAATTAAATTAGGAAACATGAAAAAACTATTATTATCTGCAGCAATTTTATTTGGTTCATTGGGAGCCTTTGCACAAGGTGGATTGGGATATGGATTACGTGCTGGTGTAAACATTCCTAAATATTCGACAAGTTTGGGAGATACTAAATCAAATACAGGTTTCTTTGTAACAGGGTATTTGGATGCTCCTATTTCACCATTCTTCTCGGTACAGCCTGGATTGTCTTTACAGAATAAAGGTGCAAAATGGGTTGAAACGAGTAACCACGAGCTAAAAGAAAGTGTAATGTCTTTGGATATTCCGGTTAACCTAGTAGCAAAATTGCCTACAGGTGGATCTGGTAATTTCTTTGTTGGTGCAGGTCCTTACGTGGGATTTGGTTTGAGTGGCAAACGCAAAGGTGAAGAAGTTGTTGGTGGTGATGCTTATACCACAGTTGATAGAGATCTAAAATTTGGTAGTGGTACAGGTAAAGATTTAAAAACTACTGATTTCGGTGTAAACTTCCTAGCAGGCTATCAATTAACTAATGGTTTTCAAATCAATGCAGGTTATGGATTAGGTTTGACAAATCTAGCTCCAAATGGTGGTTCAATAAAAAACCGTGTTTGGTCTATCGGTATCGGCTTCGGACTATAAGAAATATAAGTACTTAAACTTATTATGAGGAAAGAGTCCCTGCATTTGTGGGGACTTTTTTATTGCATTAAACTTAAGTCGTCCGAAATTGTTATTTTTATTCAAAAGATTGCTGCATGAAAAGATTTCTCCCTTTACCATTTTATGTCAAATTGGCCTGTGTACTCATCAGTATCATTCTACTGGGGTATTTAGCAAAAATTGGAGATACGATAGTGATTCCGATGATTTTGGGCTTACTGTTCTCGCTACTATTGATTCCGCTGAGCAGTTTTATGGAACGGAAACTCCATTTTCCTAGAACATTGGCTGGTATATTAAGTGTTATTTTATTTTTCGGCGTTCTTGGTTATGGGCTTTTTCTGTTAGCATCTCAACTCACACTGCTTAAAGAGGATTTTCCGGCTTTTAAACAACAGATCATGGATGGGGTGAGCAATTTGCAGACTTGGGTGAGCCACCAATTTGGAATCCAACATAAAGATCAAATTGATTTTATCAATAAAACAGCATCTAAGTCTGTGGATTCGGGAACTTTATTCTTGGGAACAGCCTTGGTTTCCCTTTCATCGATGTTTATTTTATTTGTCTTTACCTTTCTTTACACATTTTTCTTGCTTATATATAGAGGACATATCGTTAAATTTCTGTTATTTGTCAACCGTGTTGAGGACAGGCCAATTGTTGTAGATGTAATAAAACAGGTTCAGTATGTCGTCAAGAAGTATCTGATTGGCTTATTGATCCAAATGAGTTTGGTGTCCTTATTAGTCTTTATTGTCCTGTCATTAATAGGGGTAAAATATAGTTTGCTTTTGGCCTTGATAACAGGAGTGTTTAATGTATTGCCTTATGTCGGTATTTTCTCCTCGATGCTTATCATTGCCATTCTGACGTTTGCGACATCCTCTTTTACCCATGTTGTTCTCGTTATCATAGCAATAATTATTATACACATGATTGACAGTAATTTCATCGTGCCGAAGATTGTGGGTTCTAAGGTGAAAGTCAATTCCCTGTTTGCTATGCTCTCCATTATTATTGGTGAGATGATTTGGGGTATATCAGGTATGTTTTTGGCTATTCCAATTCTGGCTATCGTTAAGATTGTGATGGATCGTATTAAAGAGCTTAAGCCTTGGGGGTTCCTGCTGGGAGAAGAGGATAGTAAAGATGAGGTGTATAAGGATTTATTCGATACGTTAAATCCAGTTGAAAAGAAGATTATAGAAGAAAACGAGCTGAAGTCATAACTTTCGTAGAATCGAAGGTGTAATAAGAAAAATATTAATAGATTAAAATTTTATCGTATTTTCGTCTTATATATAATTTATTATTAATGAAAAGAAAGTTACTCTCAATCGCTGCAGTACTATGTTTTATTGCTGGAGCAAAAGCACAGATTTCCTATGGTTTTAAGGCTGGTGCAACTTTTCCTAAAATGACGGCCTCACTAGGAAGTGTATCTGTTTCGACAGAATCATCTACATCGTTTTATTTGACGGGATACTTAGATGCTCCTTTAGCAAATAATTTTTCTATCCAACCTGGTTTATCGTTACAAGGGAAAGGGGGGAAAGGATTGACACTTATTGACTTTGAAGAATTGGGGAATAAGGTGAAATTAGACTTAATGTATCTAGAGTTACCTGTAAATTTTGTATACAGTATTCCTACTGGAAATTCCGGAAGCGTTTTCTTAGGAGCTGGACCATATGCTGGATTGGGGCTGTCCGCAAAAGCCAAAGCAGAAAATGTAAAAATCGACGTCGGTTTCGGAGATAATAAATTGAAACGTTTTGATGCCGGAATTAACTTTTTAGCGGGGTATCGTCTATCAAATGGCTTTTTGATTAATGGTGGATACGGCTTGGGACTAGTTGATATGGCTGGGGCTGAAGGAGGTTCTTTAAAGAATCGTGTATTTTCAATTGGTATAGGTTATCAGCTATAATCTTGGCTGGGTGAAAAATGCTCCCATCGCCATGTTTTGGATTTTATTGGTTTCTCTGGTAATATTTGCACAAACATAAAAAAGGGGCTTTTCTTGCGAAAGGCCCCTTCTTTTTTTCAGTGATTGAAATCTATCACACTTTGATTTCTACTTCAACACCTGAAGGTAATTCAAGTTTCATCAATGCGTCAACAGTTTTAGCGTTTGATGAATAGATATCCAACAATCTTTTGTAAGCACATAATTGGAATTGCTCACGTGCTTTTTTGTTAACGTGTGGTGAACGTAATACCGTGTAGATTTTTTTCTCAGTAGGCAATGGAATAGGACCACTAACAACTGCACCTGTAGGTTTTACTGTTTTTACGATTTTTTCAGCTGATTTGTCAACCAAATTGTAATCGTAAGATTTCAATTTAATTCTGATTCTTTGGCTCATAGTATATGATATTATTTAAAAATGACCGCTGATTAGAGCTATTAACAACCAGCGGTCGGTTTATTTTTGAGTTCTATATTATTCTACAGAACCTTTGATTTTACCTTTTGATTTTGCAATCACCTCATCAGCAACGTTACGAGGAGCTTCTTCGAAGTGATCAAATTCCATCGTAGATGTTGCACGACCTGAAGTGATTGTACGTAATTGCGTTACGTAACCGAACATCTCAGAAAGTGGAACCAATGCTTTGATTACCTGTACACCGTTACGTGAATCCAAACCTTGCATTTGACCACGACGACGGTTTAAGTCACCCATTACATCACCCATGTTTTCTTCTGGTGTTAAAACCTCTATTTTCATAATTGGTTCCATTAACACTGGAGAACATTTAGGCAAGCCTTCACGGTATGCTTGACGAGCAGCTAATTCGAAAGACAATGAATCTGAATCGACAGCGTGGAATGAACCATCAATCAAACGAACTTTCATTCCTGATAATGGGAATCCTGCTAATACACCATTTTTCATTGAAGTTTCAAATCCTTTTTGAACTGAAGGGATAAATTCTTTAGGGATTTTACCACCAACGATTTCATTAACGAATTGAAGCGGTGATTTTGTTAAATCGAAATCTTCGTCCGCTGGAGAAATAACAACTTTGATATCCGCGAATTTACCACGACCACCGGATTGTTTTTTGAATACCTCACGGTGCTCAGTAGTACCGTTGATAGACTCTTTGTATGATACTTGAGGAGCACCTTGGTTAACCTCTACTTTAAATTCACGTTTCAAACGGTCGATCAAGATCTCTAAGTGAAGCTCACCCATACCAGAGATAACTGTTTGACCAGTTTCTTCGTCAGTTTTTACAACGAATGTAGGATCCTCTTCAGCCAATTTACCAAGACCAATACCTAATCTATCAACGTCAGCTTGAGTTTTAGGCTCGATCGCCAAACCAATTACTGGTTCAGGGAAAGTCATAGATTCAAGAACGATAGGTGCTTTTTCGTCACAAAGAGTGTCTCCAGTTTTGATGTCTTTGAAACCTACAACAGCACCGATATCACCAGCCTCGATGAAAGGGATCGGGTTTTGTTTGTTTGCGTGCATTTGGAAGATACGAGAGATACGCTCTTTGTTTCCTGAACGTGTGTTCAATACATAAGAACCTGCATCTAACTTACCAGAGTAAGCACGGATAAAACATAAACGACCTACGAATGGGTCAGTCGCAATTTTGAAACCTAAAGCTGCGAAAGGTTCGTTTACAGATGGTTTACGGAAAATCTCTTCACCTGTATCCGGGTTAGTACCTTTTACAGCTTCTACATCAAGCGGTGAAGGCAATAATTCCATGACCAAATCCAACATAGTTTGAACACCTTTGTTTTTGAAAGATGAACCACAAACCATAGGAACGATAGAGTTATCCAATACAGCTGCGCGTAATGCATTTAAGATCTCGCGCTCAGTCAATGAATCTGGATCTTCGAAGAATTTCTCCATCAAAGTCTCATCATAACCAGCTACTGCTTCCAATAATTTCTCACGGTATTCAGCAACTTCGTCCAACATATCATCAGGAATAGGAACTTCAGTGAAAGTCATTCCTTTGTCGTGTTCGTTCCAAACGATACCACGGTTGTTGATCAAGTCAACTACACCTTTAAAACTATCTTCAGCACCGATAGGCAATTGCAAAGCAACTGCATCAGAACCTAACATATCTTTAACTTGTTTTACAACTTTCAAGAAGTCAGCTCCTGAACGGTCCATTTTGTTAACGAAACCGATACGAGGTACTTTATACCCATCAGCTAAACGCCAGTTTGTTTCAGATTGAGGCTCAACACCATCAACAGCTGAAAACAAGAATACTAATCCGTCTAGTACACGTAATGAACGGTTTACCTCAACCGTGAAATCCACGTGTCCAGGAGTATCGATTACGTTTACTTGGTATTTGTTGTTACGGTAGTTCCAGAATACTGTTGTAGCAGCAGAAGTAATCGTGATACCACGCTCAGCTTCTTGCTCCATCCAGTCCATTGTAGAAGCACCTTCGTGAACTTCACCAATTTTGTGGTTTACACCTGAGTAGTAAAGGATACGCTCAGTTGTTGTAGTTTTACCAGCATCAATGTGGGCAGCGATACCGATATTTCTAGTGAATTTTAAATCTCTTGCCATAATATTTTTAAGCAGCGGACCTTAATGGTCTTATGTGTTTAAATGTAATGTTAAATAAGTACACCGACCTTGATAAAAGATTGTTTTTATCGGAGGTCGGTGTAATCATATTTTTTTGAATGTCTTCAAAATTAGAATCTGAAGTGTGAGAACGCTTTGTTAGCTTCCGCCATTTTGTGCGTATCTTCTTTCTTCTTAACAGCAGCACCTTCACCTTTAGAAGCTGAAATGATTTCTCCTGCTAATTTTTCGAACATTGTTTTTTCACCACGTTTACGAGCGTATGAAATTAACCATTTCATACCCAAAGCGATTTTACGATCTGGACGAACTTCCATAGGAACTTGGAAGTTAGCACCACCAACACGGCGTGATTTAACTTCAACAGCAGGCATAACGTTGTTCAAAGCTTTTTTCCATGCTTCTAAACCGCTTTCTTGTGTTTTTTGTTCTACTAATTCTACTGCATCGTAAAAAATAGAATAAGCGATAGATTTTTTACCATCCACCATCATATTGTTTACGAAACGTGTTACCTGAACGTCATTAAACTTTGGATCAGGTAAAATGATTCTCTTTTTCGGTTTTGACTTTCTCATTTTTCTTTCCTCCGTTTAATTATTTCTTTTTACCTTTTGCTGGAGCTGCAGCTGCTTGTCCTGGTTTAGGACGCTTAGTTCCGTATTTAGAACGACGTTGGTTACGACCTGCTACACCTGAAGTATCTAATGCACCACGGATGATGTGGTAACGTACACCTGGTAAATCCTTAACACGACCACCACGAATCAATACGATCGAGTGCTCTTGTAAGTTGTGACCTTCTCCAGGGATGTAAGCGTTGACCTCTTTTCCGTTTGTTAAACGTACACGAGCTACTTTACGCATTGCTGAGTTTGGTTTTTTAGGGGTAGTAGTATATACACGTGTACATACACCTCTTCGCTGTGGACATGAGTCCAACGCTGGTGACTTACTCTTATCAACCAGAGCTACTCTACCTTTTCTAACTAATTGTTGAATAGTAGGCATTTACCTGTTTTTGTTTATAAATTTTGTACCTTAAATATTTTAAGTTCGCAAAGATACTGATTCCCTTTTGAATATGAAATAGTTAGTGTATAAAATTTAGATTATTTTTTGAGTTGGCGCTGCTCTTTTCTGGAATATACCCATGCCCTTCTTTATTACCTCTTCATGCTTCTTTATTATCTCACCATCTTAATGACCTGGTCGCCCTCTCTGGGATGTTTGGCTGGATTGCCCAGCATCTTCATCATTTTTACGCTTCCACTATGTAACTAATTTGCATGAATGTAGGATATAATCATTTAATCAACTCACGAACGCTGTCATATGTTGCTAAAATGGAAGAGATAACTCCTTATGCTTAGTTGTACAAAAATATAGACGATTTTAGGGGGGGCGAATAGCCGCTCAATGGGGTGAATAGGTTTTTTCTTATATCTGCCGTAAGCTGTTCTTTCTCTGTGGAATATTCTTTAAAAACAGCCTTTTTTCAAAATTTCTCTTCTACTGGTTTCTGAGTATATTGCCTGCTTTGCCTGTTTTTGCGTTCTGTTTGGCAAAGCGTTTGATAAAAACGTATAAATATTTAGTAGAAACAAATTAATGTATTCAAGTTATGAAAATCAAAATGAAATTAATGTATGCAGTGGTATTGGCCTTGGTCACTTTCGCTTTTGTTGGATGTTCAAAGGACAAAGATGAACCTATCCAAACAGGTGGTAGCATCGATGCAGCTGTAGGTACGTATAAGGGTAAATTGGATCTATCAAACACAACTGGTCCTATGTTTGATAAAATCGTGACGGTTACAAAAGTATCTGACAACACACTCAAAGTTGAGATCGGGGACAAAGCATTAAAAATACCAACGAAAGAATTTAAGGTTATTAATAATATGAATGTATCGATTCAAACAGCAGGTGTTTCTCCCGAAGGAACATTCTTGTTTGATGTAAAAAATAAGACCCTTCTTTGCCAGGGAGAGAAGACAAGTGCAACAGAAGTCTTTTATACTTTCGAAGGAACGAAACAATAACTTTTTGTTTCTTATTCAAATGAAAAAGCGGTATTGACTAAATTCAATACCGCTTTTTCATGTCTTAAATCCGATTGGGTACGTTTAATAAGCTCGTTGGACCAGTTATGGTGGTTTTATATTAAGACAATAACGTAAAATCAATCTGCCGTTTATCCAGATCTACTTTCTTTACCCCGATTTGCACCTCATCACCCAGCTGGAATTTCTTTTTCTTCCGTTGACCAATGATCGCATAGTTCTTTTCATCAAGTACGTAAAAGTCATCGGTGATATCCCGCAGCCTGACCATACCCTCACATTTATTCTCTTCAATCTCCACATACATACCCCATTCTGTAACACCTGAGACAATACCGGTATATTCAGTTCCAATCTGATCCTGCAAGTATTCGGCCTGTTTGTATTTAATCGATGCACGTTCGGCCTCAGCCGCTTTTTTCTCCATTTGTGAAGAATGTTCGGCCATCTTTTCATAATGCTCCGCATTGATTTTGGTGCCCCCCTCCAAATAGAATTGCAATAGACGGTGTACCATCACATCGGGATAACGACGGATAGGGGAGGTGAAATGGGTATAATAATCAAATGCCAATCCATAGTGACTTGTCTTCTTTGTCGTATAGATCGCCTTGGCCATCGAACGAACGGCAAGCGAAGTCAGCATGTTTTGCTCTTTGCTGCCTTCTATTTTGGTCATCAGAGCATTTAAAGATTTTGCTGTTTCTTTATCTGTTTTGATGGTCAATTTATGGCCAAAACGCGCCGCAAATTGAGAGAACGTCGTCAGCGTCTCCGGATTAGGCACATCGTGAAACCGGTACACAAACGTTAGCTTGTTTTTTCCGCGCCCTTGTTTGCCGATAAACTCGGCAACTTTACGATTCGCTAATAGCATAAAATCTTCAATCAGCTTGTGTGCATCCTTACGGACCTTGGTATATACCCCGGTAGGTTTGTCATTTTCATCCAAGGTGAACTTGACTTCTTCACTTTCAAAGGCTATTGCACCATTTTTAAACTTACGTTCCCGAAGAATATAGGCCAGTTCATTTAATTTCAGGATCTCTTCACTGAAATCGCCCGATTTCGTTTCAATCACCTCCTGTGCTTCTTCATAACTGAAACGGCGGTCCGAATGAATGATGGTGCGGCCGAACCATTGATGGTGTACATTGGCTTTTTCGTCTAATTCGAAAACAGCCGAAAAGCATAACTTATCTTCATGTGGGCGTAAGGAACAAACGCCATTAGAAAGACGCTCCGGAAGCATCGGGATAACACGGTCCACCAAATAGACCGATGTACCACGGTTAAATGCTTCTTTGTCCAATTCTGTATCGGGTATCACAAAATGCGAAACATCCGCAATGTGAACACCGATTTCATAGTTGCCATTCTCTAATTTTTGAAAAGAGATGGCATCATCGAAATCTTTTGCATCCGCGGGGTCAATGGTAAAGGTCGTCACGTTTCTAAAGTCACGCCGCTTGGCAATTTCCTCCTTGCTTATTTCTTCTGGAATTTTATTCGCTTCATCCTCTACTTTTTTAGGGAACTCCAATGGGAAACCATAGTCGGCCAAAATAGCGTTCATCTCGGTGTTATTTTCCCCTTTGGTGCCCAAGACATGTTTAACCGTTCCAACAGGATTCTTGCTCCCGCTAGGCCAGTCGATAATCGACACGACCACTTTTTCTTTGTCCTTGGCTCCATTCAGATTGTCCAAAGGAATAAAAATGTCGTGTAGCATCTTGCGGTCATCCGCAATAAAAAAAGCAAAATTGTTGGAGATGCTGATCGTCCCCGTGAAATCAGTCTTGGCCCTTTGCAGAATTTCAACGATTTCACCCTCTTTTTTGCGGCCGCCTTTTCTTTTTTCGAAGGTATGGACCTTGACAATATCGCCATGGAGAGCCTGTCTAAGTTTCCGTGGAGCGATATAAATATCATTTTCAAATTCGTCATCCGGAATTACATAGGCAGAACCATCGGCGGTCATATCTACTTTCCCTGTGACATACACTTTGAGTTGCTTCAAATTAAATTTGCCTCTGTCCACCTCAATAAAAAGCCCATTCTTTACATTATCATGTAATATATCGGCGATAGCGACTTTCGAGTCGTTATCGTTGAGGTTCAATTTTGACGAAACTTGTTTATAGTTGAGGGGCTTATTACCCGATTTTTCGAAAATATCGATAATCAGTTGTGTTAACACCTCTTTATATGGATTTTCTTTTCTTGTTTTCATTCACTTATTATTTATTATTATTCATTTACATTGGTCTTTTACAGCCCAATGGATCCTTTGACTGGCTACGATAATGGATTTCAAAAAAACAGTCTTTACCACAGATTACGAGCGCTGTACATCAAGATCGATGCCAATACAATATACGAAAAAAACTGCATTTGACAGGACAATAAGGAGCTAAACGGAGCACCTTTCGATAGCCAATGTATAGACAGTTTAGCCGAAAAATAGTTTTGGATTGGTACAGCCTGATTTACTTTTTGCAATGATTGCACACACCAAGTGCATTTACTGCGATCGCTTCAAGACTAAAACCTGCTGGGATCGACACCTTTGGTAAGGTCATATCTTCCAGACAGTATACAGAATTGCATACCCGGCAAATAAAATGCACGTGTTGATCATGATGATCATGTTCTGAACAGTTTGTCGAACACATGGCATAAGTCGCTGTACCATGTAGATCAAAGATTTTATGGATAATCCCTTTCTCTTCAAAACTGGCCAATACCCGGTATAATGTGACACGGTCAATATCCTTGCCCAGTAATTTCTCTAGCTCCGGCTGCGAAATTGCCGAGTCTTTCCTCGAAATAATTTCAAGTACCTTCAACCGGGGTTGGGTAACTTTTAAACTATTTCGTTTGAGAATTTCTGGATATACAGTGTTGGAATCTTCCATGGATTTCTTCGTTAAGCCTTAGATGAAATACAAACTAAGAGAAATTTAAACTTATTTGCAAGTTTAAAAACTATCCGACGGATTTATTCATCGTATTTTTTCCCTTTAAATAGATCTGTAAGAAACAGAAACTGAATGTTTCATTTCTCAGAGATCATTTTTACAGTACAAAAATACGGAATCTCTTAAAAATAAGAAAACCGATAAGTTTAAGATTAGTGTCATCTTACCTATCGGTTTTCGTTATTATATGAAATATAGGAATCTTATTTGCCTGCAGCTTTCGCGTGATCAGCTAAGAATGTCGCTAGACCGCTATCTGTCAATGGGTGTTTTAATAAAGCTACAATCGCTGATAATGGACCTGTCATGACATCAGCACCGATTTTAGCACAGCCTAAAATGTGTGCGCTGTGACGTACAGAAGCTGCTAAAATTTGTGTAGGGTAGTTGTAGTTATCATAGATTAAACGAATATCTTCGATCAACGCTAATCCATCTGTAGAGATATCATCCAAACGACCGATAAAAGGAGATACATAAGTTGCCCCAGCTTTAGCAGCCAATAGTGCTTGACCAGCTGTAAATACCAATGTACAATTTGTTTTAATACCTTTTTTGCTGAAATATTTAATTGCTTTTACGCCATCTTTAATCATAGGGACTTTTACAACAATCTTGCTGTCAAGAGCCGCTAAAGCTTCTCCTTCTTTGATCATTTCTTCATAAGTTGTAGAAATAACTTCAGCACTGACATCGCCATCAACGATTGCGCAGATCGCTTTATAATGGTTGATTACGTTTTCATCACCGCTAATACCTTCTTTAGCCATTAAACTTGGATTGGTTGTTACCCCGTCTAATACACCTAAGTCTTGGGCTTCTTTGATTTGCTCTAGGTTCGCTGTGTCAATAAAAAATTTCATTGTATATGTTATTGAATGATAATAATTTGATTATTCTAATGTTCAAAATAATGACGCAAAGTTATTGATTATATTCCAGTATTGAAGCATTGATTTTCACCTATTGTATCTTTATTTTAGCAAAAAGGAATCTCTTCTCCTAATTTTTTGTTATACTTTTAATATACTATTATCTTTACGTATGCAGGTTTTTCGTTCTCTCCATTATAGAAATTTCCGTTTACATGTTATAGGACAAGCAATTTCCCTTATGGGGACCTGGATGCAGCGAATAGCCATCAGTTGGTTGGTCTATGAATTGACAGGATCAGTGTTTTGGCTTGGTTTTGTTCAGTTTATCTCCCTATTGCCCTCTTTGGTCCTGTCTCCATTTATCGGCAGTTTTGTCGATAAGCACAAAAAGTATAAATTGGTTCTGATGACCCAAATTGGTTTGATGATACAGGCTGGAATCTTGACCTTGGTCGTTTATCTGAAATGGGAGAGTGTCTTATGGCTTTCCATCTTGGGTCTTATACAAGGGGTTATTAATTCCTTCGATGTTTTGGGTCGTCAATCGCTGATGATGTATCTGGTTGGTGACCGTAAAGATCTGCCGAATGCCATTGCCCTGAATTCAACAATTTTCAATGGTGCCCGAATGTTGGGACCTGCAATAGGAGGTATTTTACTGAGTACATACGGTGAACTCGTCTGTTTTGCCCTAAATTTTATCAGTTTTGTTCCGGTCATTATTACATTGTTGATGATGCAGGTCGATGAAACGCATGTTCAACTGAGCAAGGGAAGCAATTGGGAAGGCTTGGTCGAAGGCTTTCGTTACCTCAAACGCTCACCGCATATTGCTTCACTGATTATTATCATGACATTCTCCAGCTTGATCGTTATTCCGTATACCTCGTTGCTACCTGCCATAGCAAAAGAAATGTTTCATGGCGATGAGCGTACGTTTTCCTGGTTTGAAAGTGCCGCCGGCTTGGGTGCAATGATTGGTGCATTTAATATGGCCCGTTTAAAATCGGGCACCAATTTGCGCTATCAGGTGATGGGTGCTGCTGCACTTATGGGAATTGCGTTATTGTTTTTGGCGCATTCAAGTATGCTGCAGATGGCACTCGTCTATGTGATGTTGGTGTCCTTTGCCATGATGATGCAAAACTCAAGTATCAATACCTATATTCAGACGCATGCCATACCAATCTATCGCGCCCGGGCAATCTCGTATTACGTTATGGCTTTTCAAGGAATATTTCCCATCGGTACATTGATGATCGGTTCCTTAGCCAGTTACTGTGGGCTTCGAATGACATTATACGTCATGGGTGGATTGGGGATATTGATCGCAATCGTATACTATGGCTATCTCCGGCTCCATATCCACAAACGCCTATTTAAGTTTTAATTTCCGGTTTCTTAATTTTAAGGTGCGTTTGGCATAATCAATGACGGCGCCATAGTCTGCAAAAATATCTCCACCCAATACGCCGATCACGGGTTCCAGATCCATCTGCTGATAGGCATAGTTGATCGAGCTTAAATCCAATACCGCCGTATTTAAGTTTTTTATCCGCCATTCACCTATGGTCAGACTCGGAATTTTCATGTTGAAACTCTCCATCGAATTGGTGCCAAGTCCTGTTGATAATGTTTCTGAAGGCTCAAGCTGTAATTGGTCTTCCAAAAGATGGAATAACTGTGTTTTGTCAAATACAGTTTTAGAGGCACCTGTATCAATCACCATCTTGAATGAACGGCTATATAATTCCACATCGACTAAAATATGTGTGCCCTGGCCCTGCAGATCCAGTAATTGAAATGGTACTGTTGTCATATAACCAAACATACCCAAAAAATCCCTTAAAAAAGAAATTTAAGGCCTCTAGCGTATGTTTAAAATGCCCTGAAAACGTTTATGCGTTAAGCCGATCATAAAAAAAGCTGTTATTTGAAGAATAACAGCCTTTCAACTTTTTATAGTTTATGCGCTACAGCGCTTTTATTTCTTTTAATACATCATTCATTGTACGCACTGCTTCTGCACTTTTACTGAATTTTTCTTTGTCCTCTTCATCCAGCTGAAGGGGGACAATCCGATCCCATCCTTTTTTATTAATGATAACCGGTACGCCAAGATTAATATCTTCTTGGCCAAATTCACCTTCGAGGTAAACGGATGCAGTAAATAACTTGTTTTGATCACGCACGATACTTTCGACCACTGCGGCTGTTGCGGCTCCTGGAGCATACCAGGCTGAGGTCCCGATTAGACTGGTTAGGGTTGCGCCACCAACCATCGTTTTGTGTACAATTTCGTCCTGCTCTTCCGGGGTAAGGAAATCAGTGACTGGAATACTGTTCCACGTGGAGTGCTTGATAAGTGGAATCATCGTTGTATCTCCGTGGCCGCCAATGACAATGGCATTGAGATCGGCCGCAGAAGCATTCAGTTTTTCGCTCAGTTGATATTTGAATCGGGCTGAATCCAATGTGCCGCCCATTCCAATGATTCTATTTTTTGGTAATCCACTTGATTTAAGTGCCAGGTAAGTCATGGTGTCCATGGGATTGGAAACGATGACAATGATAATATCCGGAGAATATTTTACCAGGTTCTCCACCACAGACTTGACAATATTCGCATTTGTGCCAATTAGTTCTTCGCGTGTCATTCCGGGTTTACGTGGAATTCCCGACGTAATGACGGCAACGGTAGAACCTGCAGTGGACAGATAGTCATTGGTTACTCCCTTGATTTTTGATTCAAAACCCAACAAGGCGGCAGTTTGTGCCATATCTTGCGCTTTACCTTCCGCAAATCCTTCTTTAATATCCAATAATACAATCTCTTCGGCGACATTTCGACGGATTAAATTGTCCGCTGTAGTTGCTCCTACAGCTCCGGCACCAACAATAGTTACTTTCATATGTAAATTATTTGTTTATTCATGAGCTAATTTCCGCTTAAGAATTCATGCTGCCTTCGGCGGTTTTCTATGCCGTATAAATATCCAGTCTCTCTTCACGAATGCGCGTATTTTTTACATGGATATTTCATGTGCATTGATGTGGATTAATAAATAATTCTTGAATTTAATCAATTATTGTCAGTAAATCAATGTATTTCGTGGGAATAACTTGTTTTTTGACATAATAATATGAGGGCAAACGCCGTTGGGCGAATAGCGTATAATAATAGCCTTCAAAGGGTACGATCCTGATGGAATACACCCAAAGAAAAAAGGCCTGAAATTCGCTCAAGCCTGTTTTTTTATCGTTTATATCAAATTTTAAATCCTAGAATGGATAACCGATGGCTAAATTAAACATCAAGTTATCCTTTCTCCATTTTGAACTTCCAAAGTCGATATCCTTAAATACCCAACGTTCTCCTTTAGGAAGATACGGGATGCGGAAAGGTATTGACATATCGGTACGAAGGATCAAAAAAGTAAAGTCGAAGCGTAATCCAGCGCCACCGCCAACAGCTAATTCATTCAAAAAGTTCTTGCTGAATTTACCGCCGGGCTTGTTGACGTCATCCCGTTGCAACCACACATTCCCCGCATCAATGAACGCTGCCCAATGAACAAAGCCCGCTAATTTGGCTCTATATTCGGTATTCAGCTCTAATTTGATGTCACCGGTTTGGTCTGCATAGAAAAGCCCATTGCTTAATTTTTCAGGAGCAACTGTTCCTGGGCCAATTGCACGAGCACCAAAAGCACGGATACTGTTAGGTCCACCCACATAATATTGTTTTAAATAGGGGAGTGACCGCGAGTTGCCATACGAATAACTTAAGCCCAAACTGACCCGCGAGGCAAGCTGCGAATTCTCCGACAATTTGAGATAATGTCTTCCATCGCCACTGATCTTGATGTATTGGGAAAAATACGCATCGAACAATTTGAAGGTTTTCCCTTTATTGAAATCTGCTCCCTTTATTAATCCGAGTATATTCCCCGAGAGGTCCAAGTTGCCTTTGAAATAAAAGGTATTTTTCAAATGCTGCTTCATCGTATTTTGAAACGTGAAATTGTAATTTGGGCCAATCGTAAATTGTGGATCTATTGCATGCCTTAACGCCGGAATGGTATCCATTTGTTTTTGATAGTTTTCTGAGATCCCTTTAGGCTGGACATAGGTAATCTCCATTAAAGCAAGATCGTGCTGCTTCTCCTCAGACTCCTGCCAGATATAACCGTAATCCAATGCGATGGAATTTAAGGTATATGCTTTGCGGCGATTTAAAAATTCATACCGTCCTTTGACGTAAGTCTTCGGGATAAAACGCCGTGTCGGTGAAATCCGCCCAAAAGGGGACAATATCCGTGGAAAAGTCAGTGTAGCCTCCATCCCGTAACGGTAATAACTCGAATTGAGGTCGGCCGACCCACCGGTCTGCGTTTCATAACCTCCGAATACATTAAAACTCAACTGCTCCGCGCCTTTAAATGCGTTGCGTAAAGTCCAGTTGACATTGACCTCGGTACCATTGTATACTGAGGCCATTTTTCCTAAAAGTTCCACACGGAGTGATTTCTTGGGCAATGGAGTTAAGTAGTAGTAGACGTCCAGTGCGTTGGGGACTTCTTTGCTGTCGACAAAGTTATTTTTGACAAACTTCCAGCTATTGAGATTCACCAGGTGGCTGATGGTTTGATTGTGGGCATTACGGTTATAGACGTCGCCTGGATGGAAGAAGATATGATTCGCGATCACAGGCTTTCTATACAGATGCTGGCGGTCTATAAAATAGTAACTGCTATCATATAGTTCCGCATTGCGGGTGGATCGCTGATAACCGGAGCTTGTTTCCGTGTAGTTCGGGAAAATGTAGATCTTATTGATCTTGGATGGTACCCTTGCCTGTGCCGGTGTCTCCTTTTTCACCGTAACATACATATCGACTTTGTTGTTCCGATGCGAACTGTCTACCTGAACTAGGATGTAATCGGGACTGAAATAATAATACCCCCTATTTTTGAGGTCATTGTCGATGCGGTCGCGCTCATTGAGGATAACATCTAAACTGTAATTCTTACCCACTTGCAAGAGGCTTTTATCCGAGCTCGAACGGATATCTTTACCCAACTGTGTTGTGCTGTCGATGTCGAATTGAACAGATCTGATTCGGTAGATCAGATTAGGCTTGGCTGTATAATTAATGGTTGCTTTTTTGTCTTCAACTAAGGTGTCCGATTTCACTTCCGCATTGAAGAATCCGAAATTCTCCAGACGATTGCGCAATAGGTTTTCATTATATTCGCGATTGACGTCGCTCAATAGTACTGGTTCTTCACCGATCTTCTTGAGGAATTTTTTAATGATGTTATTCCCCGCAGAGTCCCCGGCCATATTGTTGAAATAGAGCTTGAATGGCACGCCGGCCAAACGTTTGTTGGGCTTTGGCATCAGTGCAGCTTCTAAATGAGTCGCAATCTTTTCCTTATTTTCTTTGGATATCGTGTCCGAATCGACTATTACATTGCCCTTGACATATAAGCTTTCCCCTTCTTTTAGATTCTTGGTGGAAGAGCAGGATGCTATGAATGCAGCGCATGAAACTATTCCCACAATATACTTTAGTTTAGTTTGCATGGTAATTCCTTTCCTCATCTTCATTTTTTATAGCTGTCGTTCTGATGGTATCTATAGTTGATTTTGGACTATCGCTTTTCGGCGTACGTTTCGTTGAGTCCAGCTGTTGCTTACGTCTCTCTTTTTCTCTTTCCTCCATACGCTTTCTGTATTCAGGACTATGGGTCATCAAACTATCTCGGATAACGGTGCGTACACTGTCGCGATAGACTGAATCGGTTTCCATACGTTCTACATCGAAACGTTTTCTGAAACCCTTGCTATTGGTGTCGTAATACTCTTTGAGTTTTTTCGAACTCATCCAGATCTCCTTAAATCGGTTGTAATCCATATTGATGATAAATCCGATACCCGTTTCTACATATTGACCTTGGAGTGTAACCTGATATTGATTTTTACGATATACCCGCGCAAAATAGCGGCCATCTTGCGAAAGTTGGTAATCCAATTGGATATCTCCAGCAATGTTGTTGGCTGTTTCTCCCGGACGTGTATTTCCTTCAACTTCAAAATTAGAGCCAACGGTAATTTTTAAACGGTCATTTAAAAGCATTTTAGACACGCCGATATTCAGATCTGTTCGGGTCTGGCCAGCTCCAGTAGCGTAATCTTCTTCCGAAGTTAGGTTGAAGTCCAGCTCTACTCCGGTGATAAGCTCGGAGGCAAGGCGGTTCAATTGACCGCTCAGGAACGAACTGATGCTATTTCTGACAATGGCTTCCGTACCGCCGCCACCGGATAAACTCTCAAATGGATTGGTCGACATAAAGCGCCCCAAAACAATCAGTGAAAAGACCTGTTTGTTCAGCTCAGACGGATTTTCACGTAAGGTGGTCAAAGCATTATTAACCTTGCTAATCACATCTTGCGAAACAACCGAGTTGTTTTCGTCCAAGTCGATATCAAAATTTAGTTGCGGTTGGAACAGTTTGTCTGTAATCTTCAGTAAGACATTGAAAGGAATCCGCTGCTTGTACAAATTAGCGTTTTCCGACCCCAGCTGCGTCGCTACAAGTTCGAGGGTTGGTGCTTTGGTTGTGTATGCTGCCGTGATATTTAGCTGCGCATCCAAGGGATCTCCATTCCAAGTTATGGTACTTCCTTTTCGGAATGTAAAATCCTTTTTCACGGGGCCAAAACTGAAGGAATAACTTCCTTTGTCTACTGTAAATGTACCTGACAAGGTAATTTTGCTACTTGCATCAATACCGGCGTTCAGTTCCGCTTCACCCTGGATATTCAGTGCATCCTGTGAACCAGCATCCAAGAGGATCTTAAATTTGGCGTCCTTATCGGTTTGAAGATTTAGATCTACGTCGATTCCCGTCAATCGGGTAACAGTCATAGAATCTAATTTTGCAAATACATTGGCTCTTGTTGTATCACTCTTATCAACAAATTCGACAACACCTTTACGATCGGCCATCCCAGGATCCTCGTTTGGCATGACAAAGGTAAAGTCCGTATCATCTAACACCTTGATTGTCCCATCAACGATAGGCTTATCCAGATTCCCCCGAATGCGCAGGTTCGACGTAAGGTACATTTTACCATAAAACATGTCGTTGTCGCTTTGTGTTGAATTGAGTACCTCAAAATTGTCGGTATTGACATTGAGATTGAAATCAAAATCAGTATATGTTTTGGTTTCTATGGATCCCGTTACCTTGGCAATATTTCCTTTTTTGTCTTCTAATGCAAATTTTGGGAAAGTAATGCCTCTTTCATCCAAATGAATGGTTTCATCTTTCGCTTTGAATAGTGCATTCAACATAGCAATATTGAACTGGGCATCTTTAAACTTAACATCGCCGTTAATGCGGGGTTTGGATGGCGATCCTGTTATTTTTAACTGGCCTTCCAGGTTTCCCTTCGAGTCTTTTAGGTAGCCCAGACTGAATGCCTGTACCGTCTGCATAGACAGCGGTGCAATATCCAAAGTGAAATCGAGGCTTGCTTCTCCCTGAGGAGGACTGATAAAATCACCACTTAATACGACATTATTGCCATTTTCACTGATACTGATATTCGCATTATAGGTGTTTTCTTTTTGGTTATTCACTTTTATATTGACATTACCAACGGTATCTTTTCCAATATAAAATTTATCGATCACAAGATCAGAAACAAATACAGGGCTGCTTTCTAGGCGTGATATCGTGGCCTGGCCATTAATGCCGCCGCCAAGATCGACTGTTTCACTTTCAAGCATTTTACTTAATGTCTCGATGCGGAAATTCTTAAATGCAATGTTAAGCGGCGAATTGAGCACACTATCCTGCGATGATATGCTCAGCTCCTGTCCTTTATTACTTAAGATAAAATCATTGGCCTGAATACCTGTGCTTCCAAATTTGAGTACATTGTTTGGATTTATCGTCCACTTGTCGTAGTTCAGCATAAGGCCGTCCTGAAGTAGGCTAAAAACGAATGCGCCATTATCAACGCGCATATTGGCACCCAAATGATACTGCTCTTTCTCTTTCTTGTCTTTTATCCAGAGACCGAAATCCAAATTGTTTTGGATGACTTTACCACTGAATACGGTATTCACCAGTTCAATATTGCTTACCTTGATTTTATTGATCAATGCCGAGTAATACAGTGTACTGTCGAGGGTATTGATATCCAAAGTAACGTTATTGATTTCAGTGCCATTATAGATTATTTTCGGTGCATCCAACTTGGCGAGAATCGTTTTTGATTGACTGTTAAACATACCATCCAATGTGATATCCGACATCTCTGTCAGTTCTGGCAAGAAATCTTTGATAAACTTAGTTCGCGTCAATTGGGCCGAAAACTCGATGTTCTGTGGTTCGTATTTGGGCACTTTAACAGCTTTGCCTGGTTGGTAATATACCTGTAAGATGTCTTGAACGGCATTCTGCAATTCTAGAATTTTGTATTTTCCGACCAAATGGGCGTTTAAAAAGTCCGATTTTAAAAGTAGCAAGTTGCGGCTAGTATCCGCTTTTGCAATTAGTGATATACTGTCTAGCGAGTAATAAGCATCATTGTAAACAATGGATGAATTGGTAATGTGTGCTTCTCCGTTCAAAAAATTTGGATCGGCTGAACTGAAATTTCCAACGAGTTTACCATGGTATTTGAACTCGTCATCCATCAATTTTAACTTTTTAAGATTGATAGTGTCTACCATAAGCTCAAAATCCACCTGTGGATACTTGGATTTCATATTGGCTGTCGCATTTAACTTCAATTGGATATTTGGATCAGGGCTGACGACAGCGGCTTTTATGTCCCCTTTGTCTGCTGTAAGATTCATATCGATATTCTGGTAGCGATAGCCCATGGCATCCATCCGATTTACTTTGCCATCAAAGTTGGCGACAAGCTTCTTGGGATCTGTTCCATGACCCTTAATTTTCCCTTCAAAGGAAAGTATGCCTAACGTACTGTCCATTTTCATGATCTTACCAATGTCAAAATCACGAATACTGACGAAAGCATCATAGGTTGTATCGCGGCCTATCATGCCTACTTTACCATTAAATTTGGCCGTCCCTTTCTCTGTTACCAACGAAAGATTGGTGTTAAACGCATTCATTCCGCCTTTAAAAGTTCCGGTAAGTCCGATTGTATTGGGTAATTCTATTCCACTCGGCAACATTTTCTTTGAAACCAGCTTTTCGATATCCGAACGTCCTGTAGTCAATTTTTTTAAATTAAGATCCATGGACATTTTATCGACATTGGGTAGCCCCTTTAAATGTAGACTTGCAATGACACGTGTGTTGGACAGGGTTTGAAAATCAATTGCCGGAATATTGAGGTCATTTAACTTCCCGACAACGCGACCATCAATATTAAATTTTTTGTCCATCAACGGTTTCATCACCTGCATGGTGTCCAAAAAAGGAGCGAAATAGTAGATATCGCGCATATCAACACGGCTCTTTTTGATGGTTGCATTGACGTAGATCAGTTCTGGTTTTTTAGCGATAACATCCAAAGAAGGATAAGTTATTTTTAAGTAATCACGCAGCAGAGTGCGTGGCGTCTCTGCATATAGATTTTTGATCTCCGCACCGGTATTTGTATACTTAAAATCCCCCTTCAATTGCTTGATCACAAACCCCGATTGATCGGAGGCTACAAGTTCTTTGAGTGATCCACTGATGGAATCGGCACTGTAGTAAAGATCATTTAAACTGGTTTTCATCCCAGGGATCTTAATGTTGAAGTAATCAAAGCCTTTCATACGGGCCTGATTATCGTCTCTATAAGCTAAGCTTGTTTTATTGATCTGGATTTCTTTGGCAGAAACAACCCAGTTTATTTTGGTTGTATCCGCGGTGTTTTTCGCTGCTGCGTTTACTTTTTTCTGGATCTTTCCAAAGAGCACAGTATTGTCTGAACCGTCAAGATTGATCGTCTGAATATCGACAAGTTCTTTGTTAAGGTCGATCTTGTTAATGTCCGCATGGAGGTTCTTAATATAAAATTTGGTGTTCAACAGGCTAGACTGATCCTCGTAGCGTACTAAGATATTCGTCAGGTCTGCGATCTGTATACCGACATCGGGAAGCAAGGCGGTTGTTTGTGCGGTTTTATCCGTAATGCCAAAGTCTTCGACCGAGGGAGCTGTACCGTCCTTAATCGGCCGCCATTGTTTCACTGTGGCGCTCAGACCATCTATTTTCACTTTTGGAAGATTGAAGGCCATGTTTTTTGTGAGGTCGAACTTTTTGATATTGGTATTTAGGCTGTTCAGGTAAACATCGGCACTTGTTCCAATGACGTCATCGGCATAAACAATATGAAATTTGTCAAATTTGACTTTATCGAGGTTAAATAGGAGGGCTGAACTGCTGTCTGCAGTTGCTGTGCTTTCTTTTTGGGAAGCGAAAGCTTTAACAATATAATCAAAGTTGAACGAACTGTCCGGCAATGTACGTCGAATTTTTGCAGTGATTCCTTCTGCTTCGAGACGCTGTATTTCAACTGTGTTTTTCAACAGCTTGAGCATATTGATATCAACAGCAATGCTTTTTCCTGCTACTAAGGTATCTTTACTTTGGTCGGCTAAATAGATATCCTCCAATACCAGTTTTTTAGGAAAATCAATATTAATGTAGCCAATTTTAACAGGGGTACCAATTTTGCCTTCTACATATTGCGTTACTTTTCCGGCAATATAATTCTGAACGGCAGGTATTCTGATTAAAAATACAATAAGAATAGCCAGCGCAATGATGCCTCCAATAATCCACAATATTGTTTTAAAAGCAATTAGGGTAAATCTGTTCAACGTATTATTTGATTAAGTATCTATTAATAAAAATTAAAACGGAAAAAAGTTTGCTAAGTTTACAGATATTAACATATATCGCCACTATTTCAGCAAACTAAGATAAATTTGCCTGTAAATGCAAGTTTAATTTCTGTGTTATACCTGCTAGCAGATATTAGACAGTTTCTAATTTCCCTTATATAAAGTCATTATATCTTCGGGGCTGTTCTAAAAACACATCAAATAATTGACCAAACCATTCTAGCCGTACAAAGTTTTTTGTTTTTTAATTTTATGTTAATAAAAGCATTAAATACCTATTAATTTGCCAAAAAAATAGGTAATTAATACATGTAGTATTCTGTCGAATAGTTGTTTTGGGGAAGATAAGGCAATTATTCCATCAATTTTTTATACTTGCCCCAGTTTTCAAATACCACCCATAGCCATATAATGAAAAGTACGGCCCAAATAATTAATCCCAGTTGGCTGTAAAAAATCATATTGTGGGTAAAAATGCCAATGAGTATTGGAAAGATGACTAATGCACCTAAAGTTCTTGTCTTTGGAAAAATAAACAGTAAACCACTCAGGAGTTCGATAATTCCGACTAGTGGCATTAACCATTTTATCGTAGCAAAAGCCTCAAATACCTTTTTCATGTCCATATCCATAGGTGGCGTAGGCATATAATGAAAAAGCTTATCTAGCCCCGCATTGATGAAAAGCAAGGCAAATAAAATGCAAAGTATATTTTTAAAAATCTTCATAACGGTCAATTTTAGTTCATTATTTTACTGTTATCGTTGTTGGCGGATCAGTATTGTTATCCTCGTCATTTTTTTCTTCCTTGTTTGTATTTCGTTCTACAGTGATGGTACATTCTGTAAGCAATGCTGCGACAGCACCAATTGCTGCAAAAACAGGTGCTAAGATCAAGCCTATTGCGCCGATAGTCACCGGAAAACTCATGATTTCTTTACCATGTTTGTCCGCAATGCTGATTTTGCTCACATTGCCCTCGGCAATGATTTCCT
Source organism: Sphingobacterium sp. UBA5639 (assembly GCF_002421245.1). Lineage (NCBI taxonomy): Bacteria > Pseudomonadati > Bacteroidota > Sphingobacteriia > Sphingobacteriales > Sphingobacteriaceae > Sphingobacterium > Sphingobacterium sp. UBA5639. The sequence continues at coordinate 140,300 of NZ_DIJR01000025.1, read as the reverse complement.
TGATTTTCTGTAAAAGGTTTTCACCGTTAATCTGAAATGTTTCTTTGAATCCCATAATGCTATAATTTAAGTTCGCTCTTATAAAGTTATTCATTTTTTTACAGGAATCCGTATAAAGTTAATTGCATTGTTTGTTGCTGAGCAATTATAAAGTGCACTGTTTAAACGGGAGAACTTCATGTTGCATTTTTACTTTACAAGTTTATATCGTGCATCCTTAACATATATATTACCTGTGAATGGCCAACCGAAATTCTCTTGAACCGCCTGTTTAGCATTTTGCAGAAACCGGATTTTCGGTGTGTAAAACCTAGGAACCGACTTCATCATTTACACGATTATTTAACGTAAATGATACGGATATAGGACGGAGCTTATTCGGTTGCGACCGAATAAGCTCCGAAGAAGTACCGAACAAGCACCGAAGAAGCACCGAAGGATCTCCGAATTTGATCATCTTGAAACATAAAAAAAGTCCCGCGCAGCGCACGGGACTTTTTACAAAATTTATTAGCTCTATTGCATAGGTCTTAGCCCAATGCTATTAAGCTTTCTTCAAGAATTTTAATCTTTGCTTCGGCATCTGCCTTTTTACTTTTTTCGTTTTCAACAATTTCAGGTTTAGCATTTTGCACAAACCGCTCATTGGAAAGCTTTTTGTCTACAGATACAAGGAAACCTTTTAGGTATTCCAATTCTTTGGCAATACGTTCACGTTCAGCATCCGCATCAATATTGTTCTCCAAAGTAACATAACATTCGTCTTTGCCAGCAAGGAAACTTGCGGCTCCGGCTACTTTCTCAGAAACAAAAGTTACGCCTTCCAAGTTTGCAATTTTGGTAATGATGTCAATATATTGTGCTAAATTGATATCTGATTGTTGATTGATAGCCAATGGCAATGCTACTTTAGGGGAGATACCTTTAGAATTGCGGATATTGCGAACTTCCGAAATAATTTGCTGAGCGACAGCGAAATCTTTGATAAGCTGCTCATCAAAATCAGTTGCTGTCGGATAAGCGGCGACGATAATGCAATCTTTCTCGTCTTTCACACCGAACAGTTCGTCGTGCCACAATTCTTCTGTCAAGAAAGGCATGAAAGGGTGTACTAAAGTGAGTATACGTTGGAAAAAAGATTTTACTGTCTCTAAGGTTTCACTAGAAATAGGGGAGCCATAAGCCGGTTTCACTAATTCAAGGTACCAAGCACAGAAGTCATCCCATACCAATTTGTAGGTTGTCATCAATGCATCTGATAAACGATAGTGTTTGAAGTTTTCTTCGATATCGACCAAGGCTTGATTTAACCTTGCCTCAAACCAAGATGCTGAAATCTTATCTGAATCTGAAGCCGGAGTAGCAGTAATTTCCCAACCTTTAACCAAGCGGAAGGCATTCCAGATTTTATTGGCAAAATTACGGCCCTGTACACAAAGTTCTACATCAAAAGGAAGGTCGTTACCTGCTGGAGCAGTCAATAACATGCCCATCCGCGTTGCATCTGCACCATATTCGTTCATCAAATCTATCGGATCGGGAGAGTTGCCCAGTGATTTAGACATTTTGCGGCCCAGTTTGTCCCGTACAATACCTGTGAAATAAACATTTTCAAAAGGCAATTGTCCACGGAATTCATAGCCCGAAACGATCATACGTGCTACCCAAAAGAAGATAATATCCGGAGCAGTGACTAAATCTTGCGTAGGGTAATAGTAATTAATTTCTGCATTTTCTGGTTCGTTGATGCCATTGAAAACTGAAATTGGCCATAGCCAAGCTGAAAACCAAGTATCAAGCACATCCTCATCTTGACGTAGATCGGTCAATTGAAGCGCTGTATTACCTGATTTTTCTTGCGCTAGAACAAGGGCCTCTTCAACCGTTTGTGCAACCACAAAGTCTTCGTTTCCGTCGCCATAGAAATACGCCGGTATCTGATGTCCCCACCACAATTGTCTTGAAATGTTCCAATCGGTAACATTCTCCATCCAGTTGCGGTAGATATTTTTGAATTTTGTCGGATGAAATTTAATGGTATCATTCATCACATTATCCAATGCCGGTTTTGCAAGATCTTCCATCTTTAGGAACCATTGATTGGAGATTTTTGGCTCTATAACAGCACCTGTTCGCTCTGAAGTTCCAACATTATTGGTATAGTTTTCAACTTGCTCCAATAACCCTTTTTCCTCAAGCTCTTTCTCGATTTCTTTACGTACTTTAAAACGATCCATACCTGCGTAATGCAGGCCATTGTCGTTTAGTTTTGCTTCGTCGGTAAAGATGTCGACAAATTCCAGGTTGTGCTTTTTACCTAGTGCATAGTCGTTCACATCGTGTGCTGGAGTAACTTTAAGGCATCCAGTACCAAACTCCAAATCGACATATTCATCTTCGATGATGTTCACCTTTCTGCCAACGATCGGCACAATGACTTGCTTTCCTTTTAACCAGGTATAGCGTTCATCATTGGGATTGATACACACGGCTGTGTCACCAAAGATGGTTTCAGGACGGGTAGTCGCCACAACAATGTATTGATCTGTTCCCTCAACCTGATATTTCAAGTGGTATAATTTGCCGTTTTTCTCTTTATAAATAACCTCTTCGTCTGAGATATTTGTTTTTGCTTCAGGATCCCAGTTGACCATGCGGTAACCACGATAGATTAATCCTTTATGATATAGATCGACGAATACACGGATAACAGATTGGTATAATTCTGGATCCATGGTAAAACGTGTACGATCCCAGTCACAGGAAGCGCCAAGTTTTTCGAGCTGTTTTAGAATAATACCACCGTATTTTTCCTTCCATTCCCAAGCATGTTTTAAGAAATCTTCACGAGATAAAGATCGTTTATCAATTCCTTGTTCTTTCAACATAGCGACGACCTTAGCTTCAGTGGCAATGGAGGCGTGATCGGTCCCCGGTACCCAACAAGCGTTTTTCCCCTGCATACGTGCCCGGCGAATCAAAACGTCTTGAATGGTATTATTCAGCATATGCCCCATGTGCAATACTCCCGTGACATTCGGAGGGGGCATCACAATCGTGTAAGGTTCACGTTCGTCCGGGGTGGAACGGAAAAATCCATTCGCTTTCCAATAGCTGTACCATTTTTCTTCAGCTTCTTTTGGATTGTAAGTTTTCGCTATGCTCATTTTAAATTTTTGTATTCAAACTTTTAAGGAAAACAAAAGTAAGGAATTCTATGTTATTTTCCTTAGTAATCCATTGATCTTGTTCTCAAACAAAAAGAAGTTATGAATAATGGCTAAGCAATACGTTTAATGAGGATCCTCCTAAGCAGAAGAGGCGGTTATTGCAGTTAGGTAAAGCATAACGTAAGATTTATACTTTTTTAATCTTTTCTTCATATTACTAAGTAATTAGCCCGTATTTCATGTAAATTAATGTAAATTTGCCTGTTTTATTTTTACACGAAGGGATGCAACGATTTGCTAATGAGCTTAGAGCTTTAACACAGTATTTTCTGTTCTGGTTAATTATCTGTTTTATAGATAGATTGATTTTTGTTATTGCTTTTTTTGAGAAGATAGGTTTTTCTAATTTCACAGAAATTTTCAGGATTTATTACCATGGTCTGAATCTGGATTTTTCTGCAGTCTCCTATATCTGTGCATTACCATTTCTGGTGTATTGCCTATTAAGTTTCTTTCCAAAACTGAAACCCAAAAGACTGATCCTCGATATTTATACCATTATCGTCCTGGTATTGTTCTTTGTGACAAGTTTTATCAATGTCAATATTTATCGGGAGTGGGGCGACAAGATTTCTAAACGTGCCATAGATGCATTTTTTGCTTCGCCTTCGGGTGCCGTCGCTTCGGCTGAATCCACGCCGGTGTTTCTCCCCATCGTTGGGATGTTGATCGGTATATTCTGCGGTTATTTTCTGTACCGTTGGATGTTTAAAAAAGTCTCTTTTTTCAATCTCAAGTCTCCTGTCAGTAATTTTCTCAAAATGGCGATCGGAGTTTTTGTACTTTTCACGTTTATCCGTGGTGGTTACGGAAGAGCGACGTTAAACCCCAGTAAGGCCTATTATTCCGAGGAAACATTTTACAACCATGCAGCAGTCAATACACAATGGTCTTTTTTACGGGATTTCTTTGCCGAAAGTACCAAACTGAAAAACCCCTATAATTATTACGCGGATCAGAAGGATATTCAGGACAAGCTACGACCCGCCTTTCAAAGCCAACCTGATTCTGCCGTTGAGGTATTGTCAACGACTCGTCCGAATGTCGTTATTATCATGCTGGAAAGCTTTGTTGGCGATCTCATTCAGTCTCTTGGCGGGGAAAAGGGAATTACGCCACACATGGAAGAATTGATTAAAGGCGGTATTTTGTTTGACCATATTTATTCTGCTGCTGATCGATCCGATAAGGGCATGGTAGCGGTGTTGAGCGGTTTTCCGGCACAAGGACCCGAGAGTATTATCAAGTATATCGACAAACATGAAAATATGCCTGCCATTGGACAGGAGTTCGATCATGCCGGCTATGAAACATCATTTTATCATGGTGGTCAGAGCGAGTTTTACAATTTTAAATCGTATATGCTGACGCATGGGATGTCTAGGGTGGTGGATAACGCCAATTTTGGATTGGATGCAGAACGTGCCTCATGGGGTGTATATGACCATGTGGTCTTTAATCAGATGATCAAGGATTTTAAAAAAGAAAAACAACCTTTCTTTTCGACGATCTTTACCTTAATTAATCACGAACCATTTGAGTTAAAACACGGCTATAAATTTGGCAATGCTACCAATGCGGATAAATTCCGAAGTACGGCAAACTATACGGATTCAGCTGTTTTTGATTTTATCAATAAATCTAAAAAGGAAGCTTGGTATAAAAATACCCTTTTCGTAATTGTGGCTGATCATGGACATCGCCTTCCTTCAGAAAAATGGGAGCTATTTCACCCCAATCGCTTTCATATTCCGCTGATCTTTTTCGGTGATGTGATCAAACCTGAATATCGTGGGAAAATATTCAATAGAATCGGCAATCAAACGGATTTGGCGACTACCTTATTGACACAACTGAAACTTCCTACAGATCGTTATCATTGGAGCCGGGATCTTTTTAATCCGACGACACCTCAAATAGCGTTCTATAATTCCAAAGATGCCTTTGGAGTGATCACACCTCAACAGGCTGTTTCTTTTGATAATGTAGGGCGGATTATTAATTATAGGTCCAATAAGGAATATCCCGCTGGCAAAACAGACAGCTTATTGAATATCGGTAAAGCGTATTATCAAGACGTATATCGTGAATTTTTAAAATATTAGAGCTATGAAATTAAGAGGAGTATTTGCACCTTATTTTGCTGTCGCAATTCGTTTTATCTTTCTTTTGGTCATCTATGCGTTATTGCGATTGGGGTTTTATGGCGTCAATGCTTCCTTATTTCCCCATGTCGATGCCGGTAAGCTTCTGGTTATGTTTGCCGGTGGCGTACGTTTTGACATTGTGGCACTCCTCTATTTAAATATCCTGTATATTGTTATGCAGACTATTCCAGGACCGTTTAAATTAAATAAACACTATCAAAATGTTGCGAAATGGATCTTCATCGTGACCAATTCAATTGGCATAGCGTTAAATTTGATTGATTTTGCCTACTACCCATTTACCCTCAAAAGGACCACTGGAACGGTAATTGACCAGTTCTCCAATGAATCTAACTTGATCAAGCTGACCTTTGATTTCTGTTTGGATTATTGGTATCTCATTATACTATTGGTGCTGATTGTCTATGGGTTGATTAAATCCTATAAACTTATTCAGATTGAAAGGACGACGAGATATAGCTGGAAGTCATTTTTGATCCAATTGCCTTTGTTTTTACTGACAGCCTTCCTTTTTATTGGTGGAGTGCGTGGCGGTTGGGCGCATAGCACACGTCCCATAACATTGAGCAATGCGGGTGATTATGTGGAGACACCGGAAGAAATGAATATTGTGCTCAATACGCCATTCAGTATATTGAAAACATTAAAGGCCGTGAGCCTCAAACCCGTTCATTATTTTTCCGAAACAGAGCTTGAACAGTTATACAATCCCATTCATGTACCGCAATCAGACCTGCCCTTTACAAAGAAAAATGTCGTTGTTCTGATTTTGGAGAGTTTTGCAAAAGAACATTTTGGAGAATTGAATAAAGATATCCAAGGTGGAAAATACAAAGGTTATACGCCTTTTTTGGATTCCTTGATACGCAATGCTTACACCTTTACAGATACTTATGCCAATGGCCGTAAATCAATTGATGCGCTACCGTCAGTCATTACGGGCATTCCTTCGATAGGTGAGCCTTTTGTGCTTTCCATCTATTCTGGAAATGAAACCACCAGCTTAGCGAAGCTCTTAGGGAAAAAGGGATATGAGACTGCTTTTTTTCATGGCGCACCAAATGGGAGCATGGGCTTCTCTGCCTATATGAAATTGGCAGGTATCCAACATTATTTTGGCAAAAACGAGTATAACAATGATGCTGATTTCGACGGGATATGGGGAATCTGGGATGAACCATTTTTGCAATTTGTAGCAAACAAGATCAATACCTTTCATCAGCCATTTTTTGCTAGTTTCTTCTCTTTATCATCACATCATCCATTTAAGGTGCCTGAAAAGTATCAGGGGAAATTCCCTAAGGGACCTCTGCCCGTACAGGAGCCTATTGGATATACCGATAATGCCTTACGCGAATTTTTTGCCACAGCCTCTAAAATGTCCTGGTACAAGAATACCGTATTTGTTATCTGTGCCGACCATGCTACTGTAAGCTATCTGCCGGAATATCAAACCACTGCAGGAGCATTTGAAATCCCTATTATATTTTATGCACCTGGTGATAATCTGGTGGGCAAAGCGGATAAATTGGTGCAGCAAATAGATATCATGCCAACAGTGTTGAATTATCTGCACTATGACGAGCCTTATTTTGCCTTTGGTTCAGATGCCTTAAAACCGGGCAAGGATAATTTTGTGCTCAATAATAATTCAGGGAGCTACAACCTCTATTATAAAGATTATATGATGTCTTATGATGGACTGAAAGTGACCTCATTTTATGATCTTAAGAAGGACCGCTTGATGAAACAGGACCTGTTAAAACAGCATCCAGCGGTATTGGATACGATGGAAACCAAGATGAAAGCTTTTATCCAGCAATATAACAATCGTATGATTGAAAACAAGCTGACCTATAAAAAATAACAGCCGGTTTTCTACATGCTTAATCTAGCGCGAATGCTTCTATCGATAATAAGTAAAACCAAATCATAGACGAGATAGATCAAGGGTAAGGTGAAGATGACCAACAGGATAAAACCACGGGATTTTTCGTCAAAGACTCCATTGACAAAATAGTTGGCCAGACTGGACCAAAACCAAATGAACAAGTAGAAAGAGCTTGGAATGACTAGATTCCCGATCAGGAGTGCATATCGGTATTTGCCAGTTTTGTATTTTAGATAAATATACCGGATATGTAGGTATAGCAAAAATAACGATCCGATCAGCGCAAGTACATCTGGACTTATCCAAAGAATTACTTTCGCCAACAAGGAGGTTTTTAAGACAACTTCAATATGAAAACGCTCTTTCTTTTCTACCTGATCAATTCTCCAGTGAACAATGGAATCTGTTTGTAATTTGGCTGTTCCCAGATCCTGTGTAAGTACATCCATCTTCCCGTCGAGGTGCAGATACAGTTCAATCGGGCCAAAAGACGACCAGTACCTGGAAGGGAATAGGAGGTAGTCAATTTGGTATCTGGTCCGAATATCCCGTCGGTCATAGCCCATATAAGCGCTGTATTGAACCTGAATGCTGTTATCACCTTTGTGAAGCTTAGCGGTAAAATGAAATGCATCATTCAGCGAAATACTTTTCCATTCATCGCTGTCGTAGCTGATTTCATAATAGCCATCCTTTAAACGTAAAAAGGGAAATTTTGAACCGGGCTGATCCATTTTTTTTCCTTCAATTTCGTTCTGATTGACAAGGATGCGATCCAATCCGTCCATATTTAAAGCGAGAAATACCAGTGGTAATTCGATAGCCTCTTCTGCATGGATGTTATAGTCAATGCTGAAGTGACTGCGATAGTCCGAATTATAATCAGCAGTGTCTGCCAAAAGATGAATGTCAATACGCTCATTGGTAACTTTCAGCTTTGCGGCAGGAACAAGCTGTCCTGTTATGCTATGGGGGCTCATTGGATTTGCCATGTTGGCAAACAATGTCATTACAGCGAGTAATAGATATACAGTTGTTAGTAGAATTTTATACTTCATTTGCTTGATATTGTTTGCTTAACATCAAGTTTCATATTCGTATGCCGGCCTTTAAATGACAGTGTCGGTTGTATATTAGGATATGCTTGATCTTTAACAAGATGAAAGTAAAAATTAAAAAGGAGAAATTAAAAAGGCGATTTATATTCGTCTATCTCCGATTCATATTTGTCAAGTATATTGCTTCTATTCCGATGTCAATAAAAAACTTCATGATTTCGCAGGCACCCACAGCAATGGAAGCGAACTGAAGGTTATTTCTGGCCAATAATAGGAGACTCTTTCAGAAAAAAAAGACCCATGCCGCAAAGCATAGGTCTTTTATATTTCCAATTTTATTGAGGTTTAAACACCCAACAATAAACGAGCTGGATCTTCTAATAATTGTTTTACACGAACCAAGAAGCTTACTGATTCACGGCCATCGATGATGCGGTGATCATAAGAAAGTGCGATATACATCATTGGACGGATTACCACCTGACCATTTTCAGCAATAGGACGTTGGATAATGTTGTGCATACCCAAGATTGCGGATTGTGGCGCATTGATGATTGGCGTAGACATCATTGATCCGAATACACCACCGTTGGTAATTGTAAATGTACCACCGGTCATCTCGTCAATCGTTAATTTGTTGTCACGTGCTTTAACGGCAAGTGCAGCGATTGCTTTCTCGATTTGTTCCAATGACATTGCATCAGCGTTACGGATAATCGGAACAACTAAACCTTTAGGGGCAGAAACCGCGATTGAAATATCTGCGAAATCAGAATATACAATCTCGTTATCTTCGATACGTGCATTTACGGCAGGCCATTCAGCTAATGCAGTTGTTACAGCTTTTGTAAAGAATGACATGAAGCCAAGACCGATTCCAAATTTCTCTTTAAAGGTATCTTTATATTTAGCACGAAGATCCATGATCGGCTGCATATTGACTTCATTGAATGTTGTCAACATAGCCGTTTCGTTTTTAACGGCAACTAAGCGTTTCGCGATTGTTTTACGTAATGAAGATAATTTCTCACGACGTTCGTTTCTTGCACCCGCTACCGGAGCAACTGTCGCAGCAGGAGCAGCGGCAGGTTTTGCTGCTGGTGCAGCAGCTTTAGCGACAGGTTGAGCTTTTTCGGCATCTTCTTTTGTGATGCGACCTTCTTTACCTGTTCCTTTTATTGTAGAAGGATCAATTCCTTTTTCTCTTAAGATTTTTGCAGCAGCAGGAGAAGCTGTACCAGCAGCATAGCTATCTGGATCTTCATCTTTTGCAGCGGCAGCCGCAACTGGAGCTGCATTTGACGCTTCTGCAGCAGGGGCAGCAGCTGGAGCTGAACCACCGGCAGGAGCAGCGCCTTCTTCAATTGTACAAACAACGGCACCGATTTCTAAAGTATCACCTTCTTGTGCAATGATTCTTAAGATACCCGCTTTCTCAGCTGGTAATTCAAACGTTGCTTTGTCTGATTCCAGTTCGGCGATGTTTTCATCCATCTCCACATAATCGCCATCTTGTTTCAACCATTGTGATAAGGTTACCTCCGTGATTGATTCACCTACGGTTGGTACTTTAATTTCTAAGCTCATATATAATGTTCTTTATTGACAATTGCGTCCTATAGATAAGACGCAATTGATTTTAAATTGTTTTTATTCGAATGATTTATTTAAGATTTCTGCTTGTTGTGCAACATGTTGTTTCATGTAACCCGTAGCTGTACTTCCACTTTCTTTACGGGCAACAAAACCTGTAAATGCAATCTCAGTACCCATTAGTTTACGGCAGTAGTAAGACCATGCTCCCATGTTCTCATTTTCTTCCTGAACCCAAACAAATTCTTTTGCCTTGTTGTATTTTTTACGGATCGCTTTCAATTGCTCTGTAGGAATTGGGAATAATTGTTCCAATCTCACGATAGCGATATCTTTGCGTTTGTCCGTTTCTTGTTTTTCTAATAAGTCGTAGTAAACTTTACCCGAACAGAATAACACGCGTTTAACGTCTTTCGCCGCAACATTTGCATCATCAATTACCTCTTGGAAAGCAGCTTCTGTAAAATCTTTCAACGGTGATACCACTTTAGGGTGGCGCAACAATGATTTTGGCGTAAATACAACCAATGGTTTACGGAACTCACGTACAAGTTGACGACGCAACAAGTGGAAATAGTTAGCCGGAGTAGTACAGTTTGCTAAGATCATATTCTCATCTGCACATAACTCTAAGAATCTTTCGATACGTGCTGAAGAGTGCTCAGGACCTTGACCTTCCATACCATGAGGAAGCATCATAACTAAACCGTTAGAACGTTTCCATTTTGTCTCTGCACTCGATAAATATTGATCAACGATAATTTGAGCACCGTTATAGAAATCTCCGAATTGAGCTTCCCAGATTGTCAACGAATTTGGATTAGAAGATGCATAACCATATTCAAAACCCAAAACAGCATATTCTGAAAGTAACGAATTGTAGATAGAGAATTTATCGCCACCTTTAATATTGGCTAAAGGAACATATTTCTCTTCCGAATCTTCAAGCGTCAATACCGCATGACGGTGTGAGAATGTTCCACGTTGTACATCCTGACCCGAGATACGTACACGGTTACCTTGATCCAATAATGTCGCGTAGGCCATCAATTCGCCCATTGCCCAATCGTATGAATCAGCAGTGATCATTTTGGCACGATCTTCAAACAAACGTGTAATCTTACGGAAGAATTTTTTGTCCGAAGGTAAGGTTGTGATTTCTTTCGCTAATTTTAAGAATAGATCTTTTGCAACTTTCGTTTTATCTGAAGTTGTTAATACTTCACCTTTTTTAGCAGGACGCAATCCTTCCCATGCACCTTTAAACATCGGGATCTCTTCAGTCAATACCTCAACTGTTTTAGATTCCTCAAATTTAGTTTGCAATTCAGCTTTAAATTCTTTCTCGATATTTTTAGAATACGCCTCGTCAATACTTCCTTCAGTAATTAATTTTTTAGCGTAAACTTCTTTCGGGTTCGGATGTTTTTCGATGATTTTATACAACAATGGTTGCGTGAATTTTGGTTCATCAGCCTCATTGTGTCCAAATCTTCTATAACATAACAGATCGATAAATACGTCTGTTTTATATTTTTGACGGTATTCAACCGCTAAATTAATCGCATAAACTACCGCTTCAGCATCATCACCGTTCACATGGAACACAGGTGAAGAAGTGATTTTTGCTACGTCTGTACAGTATGTTCCAGAACGCGCATCCTTGTAGTTCGTTGTAAATCCAATCTGGTTGTTGATGACAATATGTACCGTACCGCCAGTTTTGTAACCATCGAGTTTGGACATTTGGGTTACTTCGTAGACTACACCTTGTCCAGCAATTGCTGCGTCACCGTGAATGATGATCGGTGCAATTTTAGAAGAGTCGCCTTCGTATTTGAAATCAATCTTAGAACGGACCATACCTTCAACGATTGGATCTACAGTTTCCAAATGCGAAGGGTTCGGAGCCAAACTTAAGTGGACAGATTTGCCATCGTTTGTTTTGACCTCAGATGAAAAGCCCAAATGGTATTTTACGTCACCACCAAAGTTTACTTCAGGATCATCAGCGTAAGTCTTACCTTCAAATTCAGAGAATACTGATTTGTAAGATTTACCCATGATATTAGTCAATACATTCAGACGGCCACGGTGAGCCATACCGATAACAAATTCCTGGATACCGATTTCTGCACCTTTTTCAATGACTGAATCTAATGCTGGGATTAAACTTTCTGCGCCTTCCAATGAGAAACGTTTTTGACCTAAAAACTTAGTGCCTAAAAAGTTTTCGAATACAACGGCGTGGTTTAATTTGTTTAAAATTCTCTTTTTTGTGTCCAACGAGAATTTTGGCATGTTACGGTCCGCTTCCATACGGTCCTGTAACCATTTAATTTTTTCTGGGTTACGGATATATTTGAATTCTGCACCAATAGAACGGCAGTAAGTATCCTCCACCAATTGACGGATGTCTTTTAATGTTGCTGGACCTAAACCGACTTCAACACCTGCATTAAAAACGGTGTTCATGTCTGCTTCAGCAAGACCAAACGTTTCTAATTCCTTGCCAGGATAGTATTTACGTCTCTCACGAACAGGGTTAGTGTGTGTGAATAGGTGGCCACGGTCGCGGTAGCCATTGATCATGTTCAGCACATTGATTTCTTTCAATACGTGCTCGGGAGTAGCCTCGCCTACTGAACTTGTTGTTCCGCCAGCATTTTGACCGAAATCAAAACCTTCAAAGAATTTTTGCCATCCGAAATCTACCGATTGGGGATCTTGCTTGTACGATTGATATAAGCCATCGACATAAGCCGAATCAGCATTACTCAAATATGTCAGATTGTCCATTTACAATTAAAACTATGAAATTTGTCAAAGTTATGAATAAAAAAAGAGTTTCTAATACTGAAATTGAATAATTTAATCAATAAACCTATCCAATTCTTAACATTTTTAGCATGATTTAAAAAGGGCTTCCAGCGTCCTACAAATTTATTTTCTATTGGAATTATTTATTTCTGCCGAAGATTTATTTAACAAGTATTTCGTCCAATTTTGGAAGTCCATTTGGGAAATGAGTTTTGATCAATTTTTGCCAGTCCAGCGCTTTATTGTCTTTTTCGCTTGTCCCAACTCCGGCAATATGAGACCACTGTCCGTAAACAGTTGCCGGAGAATAGTCTAATAGGTGCTCCTCGTACCAGGAAGCGCCACGAAGCCAGTTGACCTGGTACTCATGAACTAAATAGCTGGCTGCGATTAAGCGTGCTTGATAAGGGATATAGCCGGTCTTCTGTAACTGGATCATCACACTGTTTATAAAATCATGTTCCGTGTGGCCCGATTTCCATTTTTCAAATAATTCTTCATTCCCGTCTAAGGTCGGATGATCCTGAGGGGAGCTGTTTTTAGTGCCTTGTGGCTTAAAGAATATATTCGGATATTTTTTAAGCATAAACCTAAAATAATCGCGCCAGAGCAGAATGTCGACAATCTTTTCAAATCGTTTGTCTTTCTTACCTTCACCAAGTTTTTTGATATTGTTATAGAGTAAAATAGGCGACAAGGCCCCTGACGCTATAAAAGGCCCTAGAATCAAAGGGTCCTGTTCTGTCTCCGGAAAGGTTGACAATAGCGCATGCATAATACTAAGCGCAGTGTCTTCGCCACCGAGAATATAGATGTCATCAACAGATTTGATCTCCTCTTCTGAATAGCCCAAATCTTTTAATGAAGGAATTTTGGTGTCCTCAAGATGGGGCGGCGTAAGGAAATTGGTCGGAAATGGGATGGGTTGCCTCACCAGACTTTCCCGCTCTACTTTTTTCTTGAAAATGGAAAAACTATTGGGTATGTCTTTAATAGGGAAAGGAAGATCTTCCTTATGGTAGAGGGTGTGACCGATGAAATGGCGCAAATTTATTTTGCTGCTCCAAAGCTCACTTTCTACTTTTTCCGAAATAGAAGTTTCCCGAAGTGCCACCTCGCGGTGATGATAAACTTCGTTGACTTGGTATTTTTGTGCTATTCTTGGGATAATATCTTCAGGTTTGCCAATATAAGTCAACAAGTCGCTACCATGACTCTTTAATTTTTCTTTTAAAGCGGTCACGGCTTCAATGACAAAGGCCGCTCGCAGAACACCTGTGTTTAAAGTGCCAAATTGATTGCGGTCGAAATATCGGGGGTCAAAACAGTATACCGGGATGATGAATGAACTTTTTTCAGAAGCTTGATAAAATACTTCATTGTCATGAAGTCTTAAATCATTTCGAAACCAGATCATTGTAGCCCTTTTGTCCATAGAGGTGAAGATAAATACTTTTTAGTGCAGCCTATTTTCAGAAGATTTACAAATATATAAGGATATTGTGTTCTTGAAAGTATTTATGCGCGAATTGACAAAAAAAGGACAATGGCGGTACTTGTTTGGATGGTTTACGCTATTTTGGTTAGGAAAAAATAAAAATAGTGTTAAACTTATTTGATGTTTCTCTGTTCTAAAATCAGGGAATTATGATATTTGTAAGTTATTTCCGTTACTCTTGAAACAATCCGAGTAACATACTAAAAGCGTAAGAAAAACATGGAAAAGATTGCTGCATCACCAATGGAACCGTCCTAGGGATTTTATTCGTTTTAGCGAATAAAAGGGTAATATATAAATTCAGCGTACTAGGAAGGAACGATCCTATTTAATGGCTCACGATCGTAAGAACGAATCATTAAATCGTGGTAGTTTCAAAGCCAAAAATATAGAGAATTCGAATGAAAAAGGTTTTAATCAGCGGGCTAAATACCTATTTGGGACGACGGGCATCCTGTTATTTGCAATCCAAAGATTTTGATGTGACTGGATTAGTGCGCAACTTATCCCTTTTTAATAAAATAGTAAAGGAAAAGGTGACGGCAAAGCTTTTTGAATTGGACCTGTTGCGAAAAGGGGAAGCTTTTGAGAATTTTCAGATTGCTGAACTCAATTTTGGAATTTATTTTACGCAGGTTCCCTCACTTGACAATGATATACAGCTTCAGCTTGAATTGCTTGGTCTGCGCAATTTCGTGGAAATTTGTAGACGTGCCGGAAATAACCGCGTCATTTATGTCGCGAGGCTAATGGATGAACATTTTTTGGAGCCTGTGCGCGATCTGCTGGAAAATTTACGCGTCCAATATACCATTGTGATTAAAAGTAGCGTCATCGGGAAGGAGAGTGTCTTGAACCGCATATTTGCGAAACTTGCCAAACGGCAGACCATATTTTATTGGAACTGGGTGGCTTCCCTGAAGTTTCGCCCCCTGCCTTTGCTCGATGTTTACCGCTGGCTACGAGAAATGCCTTGGGAAAATAATTTTATATCAGAAGTTATTTACTTCGGTGGCAATGAGGAAATGACATTTAGAGGCTTATTTTACCATTTCCTGAAGTGCACTTCCGAAGGCCAAAAGAGAGAAATAGGCGTCAATAAATTCTTTGCTAAGCTCTTGTTGACAAGGTTGAATGATATCAATAAAGAAGATATTGATGAATTTAGGCGAGTACTTTATTATGAGAAAAATGTAGATAATTCAACTTGGCAGCGCGTACAGGCATTTGAATTTACGCCCTTGAAATCCTATGTCTGCATGGATACCTAGGTAATGGTTGAGGTTGTTATACTGATGATAAGAGAGCGGGATCCAAGATCGCTAAAGGTTTTTTCTTTATATCCTGTTTAATAAATTATTCTGTTAAATTTGTGGATTAACATGTTGAAGCAGATTTAATATATGGGATACAATAGTTTAGAAGCATGTGTTGCGGATCTTGAAAAACATGGTCATTTAATCCGGATCAAAGAAGAGGTCGATCCCTATTTGGAAATGGCCGCCATCCATATGCGGGTGTTTGATGTTGAAGGGCCCGCCTTATTTTTTGAAAATATCAAAGGTTCGGAATTTCCGGCTGTATCTAATTTGTTTGGAACGCTGGAACGCTCGAAGTTTATGTTCCGGGATTCGTTAGACCACCTGAAGAAATTGGTGGATGTTAAGATGAATCCTGCTGCAGTACTTAAAAATCCTTTTCAATATATTGGTTCCTCGATGACAGCCCTTGGGGCTTTACCCTGGAAAAAAAAATCGGGGGCTCCCATACTTCATGGTAAAACATCAATTAGTAAACTTCCGCAGATCGTCAACTGGCCAATGGACGGCGGTGCTTTTGTGACGATGCCGCAGGTATATACAGAAGATGTTGCCAAACCCGGTATTATGCAGGCCAATCTGGGGATGTATCGGATTCAGCTTTCTGGGAATGATTATCTGCCTGATCAGGAGATTGGTTTACATTATCAGTTGCATCGTGGTATCGGAATCCATCAAACTAAGGCAAATGCGCTCGGTAAACCTTTAAAGGTGAGTATTTTTGTCGGCGGACCGCCAGCACATCCCTTGTCTGCTGTAATGCCGCTACCGGAAGGACTCTCTGAGATGATCTTTGCCGGGGCATTGGGAAATAGAAGGTTCCGTTATTTTTATGATGATGAAGGTTTTTGTATCTCGGCAGATGCAGACTTTGTGATTACCGGTACTGTTTATCCCAACGAAAATAAACCGGAAGGTCCTTTTGGTGACCATATCGGATACTATAGTTTAACTCACCCGTTTCCCTTGATGAAGGTGCATAATGTGTACCATAAGAAAAATCCAATTTGGTCTTTTACCGTTGTGGGGCGGCCGCCGCAGGAAGACACCAGTTTTGGTGCCTTAATCCACGAAATTACGGGGGCGGCCATTCCAAAGGAGATTTCAGGTCTCCATGCAGTTAATGCTGTTGATGCCGCTGGTGTACATCCCTTACTTTTTGCAATAGGGTCTGAACGGTATACGCCTTATCAGCGTGTGGATCGACCGCAAGAAATTTTAACGATAGCCAATCAGATACTGGGTAAAAATCAGCTCAGCCTTGCTAAATATTTGTTTATTTCAGCAAATGAAGATAATCCGCAATTGGATATTTATGATATTTCGGCTTTTTTGGGTCATATCCTTGAACGCATAGACCTTACTCGAGATGTTCATTTTCAGACCAATACGACTATTGATACCTTAGATTATTCCGGCGATGGATTAAATGCCGGTTCAAAGGTGGTTTTTGCTGCCGCTGGTACAAAGAAAAGAACATTGGGCCGTGAATTGCCAGCCAATTTTGAGCTGCCACGACCTTTTAATCAGGCAAAATTTGTCATACCTGGTGTTATTGCGATAGATGGACAGGCATTCTCCACATACGAGCATGAATCGAAAATTATGGCGGAATGGTGTCGCGCTGCCGCTGCAAGCTCCTGGGAAGGTTTTCCATTGATCGTTTTATGCGATGATGCTAACTTTACCGCTGCTACTGTCAATAACTTTGTTTGGACAACGTTTACCCGGAGTAATCCTGCGTATGATATTTATGGAATAAATAGTTTTACAGCATTTAAACATTGGGGTTGTGAAGGTCCTCTGATTATTGATGCGCGAACAAAACCCCACCATGCCCCGGCTTTGATTAAAGATGAAGCGGTGGAAAGACGTGTGGATCAGCTTGCTGCAAAGGGAGGCTCGCTGCATGGAGTTATTTAAGAGCGCTTAATGCCTGTTCATTCAGGTTTATGGTTGAGAAATTAAATTAGAATAGATTTTAAAAGGTATAACATCAAGATGAATACAGCAGAATTATTGATTAAATCAAAAGGAAGCGAATTACAGTTTCAGGAAGTATTGGCTCATATTGCCGATCATTACAGCTATAGTCCCAGTGCATTTCAGAATGGGACGTTGAAAAATTCGAAAGAAGAAAATCAAGGCAGCGCAAAAGTTTTCTATTTTGCACAGTTGAATGGTCTTTCGCAGGAGGATACCTTGCGCCTTTTTGCCGAGCATTATCAGAATGTACTCGATAATCCTGAGGGAGAGGGACATCAGAACATTCGTCAATTTAGGACAAATGGCTGGGATGGGATCCTGTTTGAGGAAGAAGTACTGGTGAAAAAATAATAAATTTAACCTAGTAGCGGTAAAAACCTGAGATGCACAGGAAAACATCTTGTTGTGGCAGTTTTGAAAAGACAAAATTGAAATGGCCATTCCACAGGGTAGCATAGGTGCTACACGATAACGAAACCACGGGAATAGAGAGGGCAGTAACAATAGATTACTGCCCTCTCTTTTTCAACTATTTTGTCAGCTAAGCGGTTGGCTTAAGCATTACTTTCGCAATCCTGGTCTTTGTTCCCACCAAAATAAACCATCCAGCAGATACCGAATTGATCCTGAAAAGCGCTGTATAGTTCGGCAAAAAATGTTTCGCCAAGTGGCATTTCAACGACCTTTGCATTGGTGCTCAGTGCATCGTACAAAGCTTTCGCTTCGGTGGTGCTTTCGCACATCAGCATGACATAGCTGTTGTTTCCTTGGATATATTGTTGTCCAAAAGCAGGAACAACATCAGCTCCCATCAGCATACTATCGCCGTTGATCGAAATTGCTGTATGACAGATTTTGTTTTTTGCTTCGTCTGGAACAGGTGGCATCTGTGGGTCGGCAGGGATATCTCCATAACGCATGAAGCCAGGATTTTTTGTATTGAAGACTTTTTCATAAAAGTTGAATGCTTCTTCACAGTTTCCGTCGAAATTTAGATAAGCGTGTAATTTTGCCATGATTTCTAATTTTTGAATATAATGATTACTTCTTTTAACTCTTTTCTCAATTTTTCCTTCCTATAAGACTATAAATAAATAGCTTGGAAGCACATTGGTAAAATTAAGCTGAAGTTTTCTTAAAAATCTTGCCTTAAGGCAAGATTTAAAAAAGTAGTCCTTTGGGCGTTACCACGGTTTAATTTCCGTGGACAATTTCTTTCCGGATGCGGCTTAGGGAAGTGTCGGTGATGCCCAGGTAGGAAGCAATATGCTTGAGTGGTGCCTGCTGTATCAATATTGGTTTTTCTTTTATCAAGCGCAAATAGCGGGTAGTAGCAGGCTCGGTAATCATGGCAATAGCCCTATTTTTACTGTGAACAAGTTCCTTGGCCATCCAAGAACGCCCCCATTCCCTAAATTCAGGAATCTGATGAAAAAGTTCCTGAAAATCTTCAAACTTTATTTTCCAGAGACGGGTTTCCATGAGTGCCTGGATATTTTCCACCGTTGGATGGCGTTGAAAAAAAGAGGCGACTTCAATGACAACATCATTGTCCGTACAGAAGCTTATGGTAACTTCATTGCCTTCATAATCGTGTAAAAAGGAGCGTGTAAGTCCATACTCAATCAAGTAATAAGCATTTGAAACCTGTCCTTTGGTCAATATAAAATCGCCCTTTTTGACGGTTATGGCTTCATGTTTTTCTGTAATTGCAGTTAATTCCTGAGGAGTTAGTGCAAGCTCACTATAGAAGGTTCTAATTAGATCCATGTCCTGGTTATTTGATTACGAAGTTAATTTAACGATTAATCTGCAGATCAATTGTTAATAGATTGTGTGATTATTGTAAACAAATAAGTGTTTCGTTGATAATTTTGTTTGTTTTGAAAAGTATTTTTGATAAAAATATAATAAATATTAAAAATTATTATGAATTTAGTTTTTAATTGTTTTACTTTGTATCAATAACATAATGTAAAAACGAAATATTTAAAATTTTCATAATATGTGTGGAATTATTGGCGCTTTTGAATTAAAGCAACCTGCAAGCTCATTGAGATCTCAAGTATTAGAAATGTCAAAACGTATTCGCCACCGTGGTCCGGATTGGTCGGGTATATTCACCGGTGAGAAAGCTTTATTGGCACACGAGCGGTTAGCTATTGTTGACCCTAAATCTGGAAGTCAACCATTGTACAGTCCGGACGGTAAAGTTGTACTAGCAGTTAATGGCGAGATCTATAACCACCATGAATTAAGAAATAGCCTTCCTGATTATGAGTTCTCGACACAAAGTGACTCTGAAGTTGTGTTGGCATTATATTTAGCGAAAGGTCCCTCATTTGTGGATGAATTAAATGGTATTTTTGGTTTTGCACTCTATGATTCACGTGATGATTCCTTTTTTGTCGCACGTGACCATATGGGAATTATCCCTCTATATTATGGTGAAGATGAGCAGGGGCAATTGTTCGTTGCATCCGAATTAAAATCACTGGAAGGTTTCTGTACGACGATTGAACAATTTCCTCCGGGGCATTACTTGTATAGCAAAACGGGGAAAGCTCCGCAGCGCTGGTATCAACGTGATTGGGAAAGTTACGATGTTGTAAAAGACAACGAGACCGATATCGCTGTTTTGCGCAAAGGTTTGGAAGATGCGGTGCATCGTCAATTGATGTCAGATGTACCTTACGGTGTACTGCTGTCTGGTGGATTGGATTCATCGGTTATTGCTGCGGTAACGAAGAAGTTTGCATCCAAACGTATCGAAAGTGACGACAAAGAAGATGCCTGGTATCCTCAACTGCATTCATTTGCGGTGGGATTGAAGGGAGCACCGGATTTAATTGCGGCACAGAAAGCAGCAGATCATATCGGAACAATACACCACGAGATCAACTTTACCATCCAAGAAGGATTGGATGCGATCCGTGACGTGATCTACCACTTGGAGACTTATGACGTCACGACGGTACGCGCTTCTACACCGATGTATTTATTAGCTCGTGTAATCAAATCAATGGGCATTAAAATGGTATTGTCGGGTGAAGGGTCAGACGAACTCTTTGGTGGGTATCTTTATTTTCATAAAGCGCCAAATGCACAGGAATTTCACGAGGAAACTGTACGTAAGCTGAAAAAGCTTTACCTGTACGACTGTCTGCGGGCAAATAAATCACTTGCAGCATGGGGTGTTGAAGGGCGTGTACCTTTCCTAGATAAAGAATTTATGGACATTGCGATGCGTATCAATCCTTCCGATAAAATGATTCGCGAAGGAAGGATGGAGAAATGGGTTGTACGTAAGGCATTTGAAGACTATCTGCCAGAAAGCATCGCATGGCGCCAGAAAGAGCAATTTTCTGACGGTGTAGGCTATAGCTGGATCGATACCTTGAAAGAGCAGGCTGAAAGTAAAGTTTCTGATCAGGAGTTTGCCGAGGCTTCAACGCGCTTCCCGATAAACACACCGAAAAACAAAGAAGAGTTTTTATATCGGACAATTTTCGAATCACATTTTCCTTCAACAGCGGCAGCACAAACTGTTCCATCGGTAAAATCTGTCGCATGCAGTACGCCGGAAGCCTTAGCTTGGGATGCTTCTTTCCAGAATCTGAATGATCCATCGGGTCGGGCTGTGGCCTCGGTTCACCAAGAGAGCTACGAAAAATCCAAAGTGGAAGCCGTGTAACTAATCAACCCTCATATCTATATTTGGTAAAGCCTGGAAAGTTTCTTTTCAGGCTTTTTATGTTTTTTTTTCAACTAAATAAGGGTATATTATTTAATTGATTAAAAATGAATGTGTGTTTTTAAATATTGTTTAGTAATTTTCGGAAAAGCCAATCACAGGAAACTTTGGGTTTCTAAATTAACTAAGGTTGACCGGAGCACTGTCTTTTTCTGGAGCTTCTTTGAGAGCTAGTGGAATATAGTAACATGTAGTTTGCGCTCGTAGCGTTAGCGTATTAACGGAGAATTATACAATAAATAAAGATATATACATGAAGGTAGATTTAATGAAACAGCGTGGAATGAAATCTTTAGGGCTGGCACTTCTATTGCTGAGCACTCCAGCTATTTTTGCTCAAAATAAAGAAGCGATGGTTTCGTCAATTGTGCAGGAGGCAAATGCAAATTCACAATTGGAGAAGTATGCGTTTGAGCTTGTCGATATGATTGGCCCCCGTCTTGTCGGGAGTCCACAAATGCAACAGGCGCATGATTGGGTTGTCAAAAATTATAATGCGCTTGGCGCACAGGCCCGCAATGAGCCCTATGGTGAATGGCGTTCGTGGGAACGAGGAACTTCTCAGGTGACGATGACCTATCCCCGCATAAAATCTTTGGAAGGTACACAGTTGGCGTTCAGTCCCGTGACCAAGGAGAAAGGGGTTGAAGCCGAGGTTGTGGTAATGCCTTTATTTAGTTCCCCGTCTGATTTTCAGTCTTGGCTTAAGACAGTCAAAGGCAAGATCGTATTGATTGGAATGAATCCGCTTTCAGGACGGTCAGATGCCAACTGGAAGGAGTCAGCTTCCCCGAAAGGTTATGAAAAATATCAAGCCTTAAAAAATGATCAGTTGAAAAAATGGGAGAGTAGTATGTCCTATACGGGAAGCACGCGTCGGACATTGCCCTTGGCTTTGGAGAATGCTGGCGCCGTTGGTGCCATTGATTCCTATTGGACAGAGTTGCCTGGTATTACACGGATTTTTGATGCGAAGTCCAAACAGATTCCGGTATTTAACGTAGGGCTGGAAGATTACGGTCTGTTATACCGCATGGCAGAACATGGGGTCAAACCTCGGGTTTCGCTGCAGGGAAATTCAAAAGAGCTTGGAATATCAAAGACCTATAATAGTATCGCAGAGATCAAGGGAAAGGAAAAACCGGGCGAGTATGTTGTGCTTTCGGCGCATCTAGATTCGTGGGACGGCGCTTCGGGAGCGACAGACAATGCGACAGGAGTAATTACCATGATGGAGGCTGTCCGCATTTTAAGGAAGGTTTACCCGGATAATAAAAGAACGATTTTGGTCGGTAACTGGGGAAGTGAGGAGCAGGGGCTGAATGGCTCTTCAGCTTTTGTCGAAGATCATCCCGAGATCGCTAAAAATATACAGGTGGTATGGAATCAGGATAACGGCACAGGGCGAATTGTCCGGATAGGGGGCAGTGGTTTTGAAAAATCTTACGAATATATAAGCCGCTGGGTGCAATATTTGCCTGAAGAGTTCCGTAATGAAATCCAAACCAGTTTTCCAGGTATGCCGGGGACGGGGGGAAGCGACCATTCTTCTTTCGTTCAAAAAGGAATTCCGGCCTTTGGGCTCTCTTCCACATCCTGGGACTATGGTAAGGTGACCTGGCACACCAATCGGGATACCTATGATAAGATTGTGTTTGATGAAGTAAAACAAAACGCCATTATCGTTGCGATTTTGACTTACCTTGCCTGTGAAGAGCCTGCTTTGGTCTCCCGCGATAAGATCACATTGCCAATTGATAAAGATGGCAAGCCGACGGTATGGCCAACTAATCTACAGTCTAAAAGAACGAGTGGCAACTGATGATGAAACAGCTCATTTTTGTTGGTCTATTTTTGGTGTGCGCCCTACTCTCTAATGGACAGGTTTCATTTGCCAATTTAGAAAACTACAGAACCGAGTGGTTGATCCTCCGTGAAAATAATAATTCTCTGGTGGGGATCCGTAGTTTCGCGACAAATACTGTAAAATATTATTTAACGGTAGATCCTACTACACTGCAAACGCGTGTAGTAGGAGATCGATCGGTCAGCGTTCTGTACAACGATGCGGCTCAGGTTACAAAAAGTCTAAGTGGTTCGGTATACGAAAGCTGCTTCTCTTTAGTCAGAAAAACTGAAAACAACTTACAGGATGCGGGGCTGAATTTTAGGCTTCCCAAAGAGGCTGGTATTAATTTGACGATTGATCTATGTCCTTCACATAAACCTTTGGACAGGGCTATTTTTGAAGATCTTCTCGCTGCATTTAAGGGGATAGATCGCAGCCTGCCACTGGCCGTTTCTGTTTCGGGTAAATGGATGCTAAATCACGCCGCAGATCTAGCATGGCTAAAGTCATTGGATGCAAAGGGAGTAAAGATTACCTGGGTAAATCATACGTATGACCATGTTTTTACTAGTAATCCTTTAACATCCAATTTTTTGCTTTCCAAAAATACGAATCTAGGTTATGAAGTGTTGGAGAATGAAAAATTGATGCTGAAAAACGGTCTTCTGCCTTCGGTATTTTTTCGTTGTCCGGGCTTAGTTTCCGATCGGCGCATCATTGAGCAGCTATTGTCCTATGGTCTTATTGCGGTAGGCTCGGATGCCTGGTTGGCTAAAGGACAGCAGGCCAAAAACGGAAGTATTGTCCTGATTCATGGTAATGGGAATGAGGAAGTTGGGGTGCAGGATTTTATCCGATTGCTTCGGACAGAATCTCAGGCCATAAAAACAAAACACTGGACATTGTATAGTTTATCCGAAGGCCTGGATCAGGAGTAACATTAACCTGTACTAAATTGCATAAAAAAGGGCAGTCCAAATCTTTTTGGATAGCCCTTTTTGTGTTGTCTTGTTTTCCTGAGTTTATGACGGATTTTTGAGGTGCTGATTGAAGTAGTCCGCAATTTTTTCGTACATATGAATACGGTCTTTTCCCATTACATTGTGTTCATGAGTCGGGTATAGAAAATAATCTACTTGCTTTCCGGCTTTAATACAGGCTTCTAAAAACTCCATGCTGTTTTGTTGTACAACGACAGGGTCTTGTGCGCCGTGAATAATCAATAGTCTTCCTTTCAGTTGATCGGCTTTATTGAGGAGCGATGTCAATTTATAACCTTCCGGATTTTCTTGCGGCGTGTCCATGTAGCGTTCGCCGTACATCACCTCATAAAATTTCCAGTCGATTACAGGACCTCCAGCTACTGCAGCCTTGAAGATATCGTTATGATGGAGCATGAAGGAAGTTGTCATAAAACCACCGAAACTCCACCCGAAAATACCCATGCGCTGTTGGTCAACAAAAGATTTTGATTTAAGGAACTCTATTCCTTTCATCTGGTCGGCCATTTCGTTTTGACCGAGGTTGCGATGCGTAGCTGTATAGAAATCACGGCCTCTGTAATTCGTGCCGCGATTATCCATCGTGAAGACGATATAGCCCTGTTGCGCCATATACATATCAAAATATCCAGCGCCTCCTAGCCATTTGTTGGAAACAAGCTGCGAATGTGATCCGCCGTATAAATAATACATGACCGGATATTTCTTAGCTGGATCAAAGTCGTTGGGATAAATGATACGTCCTGTCAATGGGTATTTCCCATCTGCGGATGTCAACTGTACAAATTCGATTTTAGGATCATTTATTTTTCCGGAAAAAGGGTTTTCTGCATTGACTAAGGTGGTTTCTTTAGCAGATTTAACTTCTTTGACCTGAACTTTATTTGGTGTTTTTAAATTACTATATTGATCGTAGATATACTTGCCATCGCTACTTAGTGCAGCATGATGCGTACCCGATTCATTTGTTAATTGAACCGTTTTCCCAGATTTTAGGTCGACCTCAAATAATTGGCGATCTAAACCGTTGTTGGTGACTCCTGTATAGCTAACTTTGCTGCCATCAGCCGAAAAGTCGAGCAATGCCTCCATAACGATGTCTTTATAGCCGAGTTTTTTGATCAGATTACCTTCCGTGTTGTAGAGGTAAAGTTGATTATAGCCATCTCTATCGGATTGATAAAGGAATTGATCCGGTTTGTTTGGTAAGAATGTCAATGGGTTTTCAGGTTCAACCCAGGTTGTCGCAGTTTCTTCAAACAGGGTTTTGACCAAAGAACCGTTTTCTGCATTATATTTGTTGACTTTAAGATCATTTTGCCCACGGTTAAGTACTCCGACGTAGATGTATTTACCAGAAGGATCCCAGGTAACCATGGTCAAATACTGCTCTGAATGCTCACCGGTTTGAAGGGTTACCTTTTGTCCCGTGGTGGTGTTGTAAACGATCAACGAAACTTCTTCCGATTTTTGGCCTGTCATTGGATATTTAATCCATTTGATATTCGTAATTTTGGAACTCCATTGCGGTAATGGATAATTGGCGACCATCGTTTCGTCTTTGTGATAGTACAGCAGTTTGTCATTTTGATTGTTCCACCACATTCCTTTCTTGATGCCAAATTCCTGGCGATGGGTGTAATCACTACCATTGACAATTCCTTTGTCGTTATCGTTGGTGACGGAAGTAATTTTGCCGTCTTTGTCAACAATTGCGATGTTATTGTCTACTAAGTAGGCGATTTTTGAAAAATCCGAACTTACCTCGCGATTAGCTCCCTTGTTGTCATTGCCGATAAAGCTTTCAATATTTTTTGATTTGATATTGTAAGCCACCGTGTAAGTTTTATCTTTTCCATCGACTTGGAGTAATAGCGCGTTTCCATCACGCCATTTATAGTCGTAAGGAAACATCCGCAGATTGAATGTTTCGCCCGGAATAGCCGTTTTCAATGCTGCTTCGAGGTCTGCTTTAGAGGCTAGATTAGTTTCGCTCCAGTTGTTGGAAGCGCTTTTTGATAATAGATTCTGGTACGATTTATCGAGATAGGAGAGGTTGTTTGATTTTGGGATCCACGATGCTCCGGCTATTGATGTTGGGGCGTAAGTTCGGGGTCCAAATACTGTTTCTTCTAAATTGAGGTTGCGTTGTGCATAGCTGCTGATGGAGCTTGCCAACAAGAAGAATAGCGCAATTCTTTTCATTAAACTGTAATATTGTGTGAATGTTTATACACAACGTCATACGTGAGCCCATTCCAGTGGTTATTTTGCGCTTCATTAGTCCAATAATCACATGAGGCTTCTAAACCTGTTGCGATAGGAAATTAAAGGCGCAAGTAGCTCACTACATTCCGTTTGTTTTTAAATTTTATAGGGCTAAATTAGGGAAATAGCCCTATAAAACCTAGTACAGAATTGTTGCTTTTCTAACTTAAATTGTTTGCTATAAACCGCTACGTCTTGCTGCTAAGTTATAGTTTACGTAGCCAGATGTTTCTGAACTGGACCAGATCACCATGATCCTGCAGTACAATTGGACCTGGGCCGTGGCTTATTTGTTTTGGTAGTCCGATATATTCGGTTGTGCCATCGATTTGAGTATTGTTTTGTACAACGACGCCATTATGGAGGACCGTTACTGTTCCTTTAGCGGTCAAGATTCCATCCTTATTGAACTGAGGGGCTTTATAAATAATATCGTACACATGCCATTTTTCCGGAGCAATTACCTGCGCCAGGGGTGGGCGTTGTTTGTAAATACTGCCCGCTCCGCCATTGACATAGGTTGGGTTGTTATTGTTGTCCAATACCTGAATTTCATAAAGCCCTTGTAGGAAAATTCCGCTATTACCTCTTCCTTGGCCCTCGCCTTTGATTACTTCGGGGCTTTTCCATTCAATATGCAATTGAAAATCGCTAAAGTGTTCGTTGGTCTCAATGGCTCCAGCCCCCGGTTTTACTTCAAGTACGTTGTTGGCTACCGTCCAATTGGCTTTGCCTTTTTCACTTTTCCATTGACTAAGATCCTTGCCGTCAAAAAGGACAATGGCATCGCTTGGTATACCCTGATTGATTGTAACTGTCGGTGGTACCGGACTATAATATTCGGTGTCGCTGGGTTTCATATTTGTTTGGGCCTGTAATGCAGTGGCGCCAAATAAGAGTGTTGTTGCTATCGCTGAGGATAAAGAAAAGTTCATCTGTTGGGTTTTTGGTATGGTTAAATATACAAATAATCCCACTTGTTTGGAACAATTTCAGTAGGTTTGTGCATGGCAACCATTTTACAGACAGTATCGCTGAAAGAAGCTCGGTTCTATGCACCAATAGGTTACTATGAAGAAGAACAGGTGCTAGGCAATGAATTTTTTGTTTCTATTGACGTATGTTTTCCCTTTTTGAATGCCGAGACAGAGGACTTAAACAATACGCTCAATTACGAAGAACTTTACCAGATTACAGCCGGTGTCATGCTACCTAAACGTAAGCTACTGGAATCTGCGGCTTCAGAAATACTCGAACAGATTCGGGAAAGAGTATCCCATGCTCTGACGATCGAAGTGGTGATACGCAAATCGAACCCTCCCTTTGGAGGGGACCTTTCTTGCTCCCAAGTTAGTCTTAAATATTTTAAGGATTAAAACGAAACTGGATCAGCGATATACCAACTGAAAGATTTAGTTTTGCCAATCGTTATCTGATAGTCTTAAATTAATAGTATGAATATTTACGATCTTGTCATAGCCGATAAGGAAAGGATTGCTTTGGAGGATGTTTTCTTGGAAAAGGACAGCCGTCAAAAGCTGCATCAGCTGATTAAAGAGCATCGTTATATTAAAGAGCTTTCGCAATATGGTCTGCCGGTGAGCAATAAGATTTTACTGCACGGTTATTCGGGTTGCGGAAAAACAACAACGGCGAAAGCGCTGGCTACAGCGCTTGAAAAACCAATTTATGTGTTGAATTTGAGCAACCTCATTTCTTCTCGTATTGGCGAAACCTCGCAGCACATCAAACAGGTCTTTGATAAAGCAGGGCGTGAAAAAGCAGTTCTGTTTTTAGATGAATTCGATCAGATCGGAAAGGCGCGGATTAGTGAAGAAAAGGATGTGGGTGAAATGCGCCGTCTCGTGAACACCATTATACAGCTGATCGATTATTTTCCTGCTGAAGCGGTATTGATTGCAGCAACGAATCATCCTGAAATATTGGATACAGCCATTATCCGGCGGTTTCAGCTTCGTTTGGCTTTTGAGTTGCCGACCATAGTACAACTGGATGCCTATTATGATAAATTATTTACGCCATTTCCACATTATGCTGATGTCGTACAGCGACGCTATGGGATCTCCTATGCAGAGGCTAAGGACTATATTTACGATGCTGTCAAATTCTTATTGATTGCTTCGCTGGAACAAAATCAACCTTAATGGTTTTTTGAACGTTACGTTTCGGATGCCTAATAAAATACCAACTTCTGATAAAATCTTTTTCTCTTATATGATACACTACTATTCGAACGCTCTGTTTGAGGTGCTCAGTAAAAATAACAACGTTTCATAAAAGATTTTTCTCTTATACGGTACGCTGCTAATTGAGCGCTCTGTTTCAGACTCTTAATAAAAAATGACAATTTCTGATAAACTGTTTTATCTCCTATACGTTAGTCTGTGTATAGGGACAATTTGGGATAGGGGGCAGGGAGCCCGCTAATGACAAATTGATCGCTAGGTAGTTGGAAACAGTTGTTTTTAAGACAAAATGACATTATTTTTTATTTTTAAATGACATTTTGTCTTTTAAAACCTGCTGGTACGCAAATTGAATAGCTCTCTTCAAATAGGTAGAACAAAAAAAGCTTAACAATAAAATAAAAAATTAGGAGGACAAAAAAATGGCATTAATTAAATTCCCTACAAAAAGTTTAAACACGGATGCAGTAAATCCATTTGTGAACACTGTATTCGACAACTTATTCAATGATAACTTCATCTCCGATCGTTTGGTGTCCCGTGTACCTGCGGTCAATATATCAGAAACTGAAAAATCCTTTAAAATTGAAATGGCAGCGCCTGGATTGGATAAATCTGATTTTAAGATCAATGTCGATAAAAATCTAATTACCATTTCAGCTGAGAAAAAAGAGGAAAGTGTGAGTGAAGAAAAATTATACAGCAAAAAAGAATTCAATTATTCTTCGTTCTCAAGATCATTTACCTTGCCAGAGACCGTAGATTACAGCAATATCGAGGCTGCCTATGAAGGTGGTATATTAATTTTGACTGTTGGCAAAAAAGAAGATGCAATCATTGCAAAACGTTTGATTGAAGTTAAATAATCCAGCAGCATACAAGAAATAGTTCATTTTGGGAATGACCAAAGGTGAGCAAAAGACAATAGTTTTTAGGTTTAGTTTATGTTTTAATCCCTCGGAATTCCGTTTGCGTTCCGAGGGATTTTTTTTATCAGGATGGTCCTGACATGATGAAAAGACTATTCAGTTTCCGCATAGTTTTCAGATCGGGGAATTTTGGCGAGATAAGGCTCCATCTCTTCCGGTAACTTCGTTAATTTCCGCTTATGAAGGTCGAGCCAGGCTCCATCGACGTTGACGGTACAGCACACAACTCCGTCATTACGAAAAACTTGGTGTATAAATGAGAAACGACTATTTGTTTTGTTGTATTTCGTCAGTTCTACTTTTACCTGTACATATTCATCTAAATGTACTTCTTTAAAATAGATGAGTTCTTCCCGAAATAAAATTGGACCGATATGAAATTCGGCAAATTTATCCAGTGAAAAGCCCATTTTGTTCAACATGTTACTGCGGGCCTGTGCGCAGATATCAGCGTAAGCAGAATGCCGCATATGTCTATTTGCATCGATCTGCGCCCATATAATCTGACCTTGATAAAATATATTCTCCATAATCTTCAACGATTAGCCTCTTTTTTCATAACAATTTACATATTTTTAAATAAAGCTGTAACACTTTGTTTGTTTGCTATACTTATTACCTAAATATATTTAAAGAAAAATCGCTAGGTGAACCCATCAGAAATAGAATTTCTTCGACTGATTGACGAGAATAAAGGTATTCTCGTTAAGGTGAGCCGTATGTATATGGATGATCATGAAGGGCGACAAGATCTGTATCAGGAGATCGTCTATCAGCTGTGGAAATCCTATGCAACATTTAAGCAACAGAGTAAATTTTCAACGTGGATGTACCGTGTTGCCCTCAATACCGCAATGGTATTCTTAAAAAAAGAAAAGAAACATCAGATTTATGATACGTTAGAGGAACGACATGATTTTGCAGAAGAAGCTTACGATACCGATAAAGATGAGCAACTGAACGTTTTTTATCAGGCCGTTCAAGAGCTCAACGCCATTGAAAAAGCCCTGATATTTTTGTTTTTGGAAGGTCAGAGTCATCGCGAGATTGCAGAAAATCTGGGTATATCGGAAGTCAATGCCCGCGTAAAATTAAACCGCACGAAGGAGCGAATTCAACAAATCATTAAAAAATACAAGTATGAATTTTGATGAGTTAAAAAAATCTTGGCAGCAACAGCCTACAGACGAGGATTTACAGAATCCAAATCTCAAATACTATAAGGAAGTCGGCAATATCATGGGTAAGCTGCGCAAGAATATCAAACGTGAGTTTATCTCTTGGGCCGTGTGTATGGGCTTTCTGTTTTTGGTGCCCATCTTACCGATATATAAGATTGAAGGTTATGCTGCATTTGCCTATTACTTTTTTATCGTACAGATATCCTTATCTAGTCTTTTATATTATCGGAGGTTCTTTTATTTGGTAAAGAGTACGAAAAAGATCGAGTTGTTGGCTTCTAAAGAACACTTGCTCAAATTGTATTACGATTTGAAGTATGCCGTAGAGACCTATCGGATCGCGGCCTACGTGATGATACCGCAAGCTCTATTTCTTTATCTTATTATGATCGCACAGAATCGGACTACCGTCTGGTTTGATCGATTATACCATTTCAAGGAAACTTTCCAACAGGATCCAAACTTTATTGTGTGGATGATCCTTTCCGCAATTGCTTCCATTATTCTTGTTGTTGGTCTGACAGAATTTATGATTCGTGCTTATTATAGCAATTATATTACACAGATAAAGGAAAAGCTAGATCAAATGGAAGCCGAATAGTTTACAGCGTCCTTGTATGTATTTTATGCTGTTGAAGACTTGATTTTCCGTTCAAAATGGCTCGAACTAAAATAGGTAAGGTTTTTGTTTCATCTCCTTCTGATTAGTTTTTTTAGTCCATATGGAATATCCGCTTCATTTTATGCTTGTTTGCTTTTTGGGGCATGGATATTTCGTATATTGTCATTGAAAACCATTGTCCGTTATGTTTAATCCGACAAAGAAGTTACAGCGCAGTTCCCAGATCTTAAGTATATTGGCCAAATATGGTTTTAAAGATGCGATCGCTCGATTGCCGTGGAAGGGACCCCGATCTGCTGTAGAACATGCTATTGACGTCGATAATATCAGTGTTTATGCCCGTATTCGCATGGCTCTTGAGGAGCTCGGTCCGGCTTTTATCAAGCTTGGACAATCGGCTTCGACGCGAGAGGGGTTGTTGCCCAAAGATCTCGTAGATGAACTTAAGCGCCTTGAGGATAATGTTCCCCCTTTTGAAGTGGATATTAAATCTTATCTCAAAGAAGAACTTGAGCTGGATATTGATGGGCATTTCCAGGAGATTACTGCCGAACCTTTTGCTGCGGCCTCTATCGCACAGGTATATCGCGCAATCTTAAAAGATGGAACCCATGTGGTTCTAAAAGTCCGACGTCCCGGTATCGATGAGGTTATGCGCTGTGATCTAGCACTCATGCGTGATATTGCCAAAATCCTGACCATGTACAATGATGTACTGGAAAACCTTAACCTTCTGCTGATTGTTGAATCTTTCGCTACGACCATGCAGGAAGAGATGTCCCTGGTGATTGAGCGGCATAACATCGAACGCTTCACAAAGAACTTTAAAGGAAATAAACTGATCAAGGTACCCCGTGTTTATCCTGAACTCTCGTCGGACCATGTTCTTTGCATGGAATATCTCGATGGTTTCAAGGTAACTGATGCCGATGAAATTAAGCGTCGGGGAATGGATGTCCAAACGCTGGTAAAAAATGGGATCAATTTATACCTTGAGCAAGTGATTATCCATGGTTTCTTTCATGGCGATCCGCATCCCGGCAATATGATGGTGATGCCGGATGGGCGGATTGCTTTTTTGGATTTCGGAAATATGGGTAAATTATTGGGGATAGACCGTAGGCAGCTTGAAGAGTTTATTCAATCGGCTATTTCCGAAGATGCTGTCCGGCTTGCTGACGTAATTGAAGACGTTGCCGTGGTGAGCCATATTCCGGATCGTAACCGGTTTGAAAGATCCCTATATGAGATTTTCGATATGATTGATAATGTATCTCTCGGGGATCTTAGCTTAGATTTATTGTTCAATAAATTGTGGAACATCATTGGTGACAACCGCTTGTATTTTCCGGAATATATTTATCAATTGATGCGGGGCATTTCGTTGATGGAAGGTATTGGACGCCAGTTATATCCCGATCTTAATATTATGGAGAGTATCAAGCCCTTTGCACGTAGGATTATGATGGAGCGGCTCTCTCCAGAGGCAATCTTCAAAAAAGGAAAACATAAAGTTGAATCTTTTGCGCGCGATGTCGAAAAACTTCCTGAAGATATGCGCGCCCTTGTGCGCTTATTTCGAACAGGAAATTTTACACTCAACCACCGATTGATCAGTGCGCGATCTTTTAATGCTATTTTACGCAAGGGGGTCAATCGTATTGTCATCGGAATTATGTTTATGTCACTCAATTTACTAGGTGGGATGATTATTGTCGCACGCGTAGAACCACAGTGGTGGGGAATTCCCATTTTTGCTTGGATATGCCTTGGCTCGGCATGGGTCTTTGCCATATATTTATTTGTTGCTATGATCCGAGCAAAGGACAACGATTAACCGGGGTTAGAACGCATTTTCAGCCATGATGATTGGCTATGCATACATACACGCTATAAAATAAAAAATAAAAAGATATGGAAATCAATCTAAATGGGAAAAAAGCCCTGATCGGAGCGAGCTCTGCTGGTATAGGTGCAGGTATTGCCCAAGTGCTTGCCTCATGTGGCGTATCTGTAACATTGGCTTCCCGACAGGAGGAAAAGCTACAACGTACCTGTGAAGGTCTTGATACCTCCAAAGGACAGGTGCACCAATATATCGTAGTGGACTACAATGATCACGAAGCATACAAAAAGCAGATAACACATTATTTTGAGTCGAATAAGGTGGATATTTTAATCAACAATTCGAATGGGCCTCAAGCAGGAACCATAGACCAAAAAAATCTGGCGGATTACCAGCATGCTTTTGAACTCTTATTTCAAAATCACTGTTACACGACCTCATGTGCGCTGCCTTATATGTTGGCAAATCGATACGGACGTATTATTAATGTGTCTTCTTCAACTGTGAAAGAACCGGTATCTAATTTAGTGTTGTCTAATACGATCCGTACAGCATTGCTTAGCTGGAGTAAATCGCTGGCAACGGATGTCGCTAAAGAAGGGGTGACGGTCAATAGCATCTTGACAGGCCTTTTTGATACGGACCGTATCCAGTCGCTAACCAACCTTGACGCTCAACGTATGGGTATATCCTACGAGGAAGCGCTACAATTGCGGTTGAAACAGGTTCCTGCGCAGCGTCTGGGTAAATCTGAAGAATACGGTTATCTCGTCGCTTTCCTTTGCTCCGAATATGCAAGTTATCTGACTGGAGCCAATATTCCTCTGGACGGCGGGATGTTAAAAGGCTTATAAAAAATGAGCTGCTCAATTACGTCAGGTCAAAGCCCTTGATTTGAGCATTCCATAGCTGATTGCTGTAGCCAGAACTCGGTGTAAAATTGCATAAAAAGGGGTGTCCAATCCGTTTGGACACCCCTTAATGTTAGTGTGATTTATTATTTTCAATTAGTTCAACACCAATTCGGTGTTGACAATGATGTCGACATCAGAAGCAACCGCTTCTACACCTGAAGGTAATTTATCATTGTATTTCATGCCGAAATCCTGACGGTTAATTTTTGTTTTAGCTGTAAATCCAGCACGTGTTTTTCCCCAAGGATCCGTAATGATTCCACCGTTTTGTATTACCTCGAAAGTTACTTTTTTCGTTACATCACGGATCGTCAGATCCGCTATCATCACATATTTTCCTTTTACTTTCGCATTTTTAAAACTGATAGACTTTAATGTCATTTTAGGGAATTTTTCCGCAGCAAAAAAATCATCGGTCTTCAAGTGGTTGTCACGTGCAGCAATGCGCGTATCGATACTGTTGACGTCGATAGAGAAATTAACTTTGGCATTATTGAAACTTGTTCCTGTTGGGGTTTCAACTGTTCCTTCTACCTTAGTAAATTCACCATCAACAAAGCTGATACCAAGGTGTTTTACATCAAATCTTGCGTTGGTATGTGCAGGGTCTGCAGACCATTTTACTTGTGCCACAGCAACATTAACCATTAATACTGCTACTGCCAGAATTTGGAAAAATTTATTCATCTTATTTTCTTTTTTTATTTATCTAACCTTCAAAAGTTCAAATTGTTTGTTTGAACAAGCTTCTGCAAAGGTGGAATAAACAGACAAAGAAAAAATTGATGTAGGTCAAGAATTTCGATTCGGCTTTAAGATCTGCCTTTTTAGGCGGCTAAGAAACTCCTGCGTAACACCAAGATAGGAGGCTAATTGCATATTGGAGATCCTCGGATAGATTTTAGGATACCTTTTGATGAAATCCAGATAGCGTTCCTGTGCAGTGAAACCTATGCTCGAGATAATACGGTGCTGCGATGCGATTTGCGCACGTTGTGCCATAATCCTGGAGAGTTTCTCGAAGATGGGATGATCTTCGTAAAGTTTGTCCTTAGCCTTTTTTGAAAGGGTCAGGACGACGGAGTTTTCCAGGGCCTGAATGTTTTGGAGGGCCGGCTCCTGATAATTGAAGCTGGCAATATCACCGATCCACCAATCTTCAATTGCAAACTGTAGGATATGTTCAATCCCATCGGCGGTGACATAGAATGATTTAAATAAACCGCTGATTACGTATGCTTCATGGTGGCATACCTCGCCTGCCCGGAGAAAGTATTCTTTTTTCTTTATTTTCCGTACCTGATAACGTGAGACGATGTCATTTAGTTCTTCCTCAGTGACATCAATACGCTGTTTTACAAATTCCCTGAATTGTTCCATTTGGCTGTAAAATACGAATTTTTTGCCATGCTAATTGAATAAGTTGTCCAATTCCTATCAATTCTAAGGTAAAATAATTCAGTTGCAGGGGATTTCTTGCATTCAATTTTGTCAACACGGTGATAAAATCTACATCTTGGTGTAATATTTGATCGGATATTCGCAAAATTCAGATAGTTTGATCAATAATTGGTATCTTTTGTCAGATTTAAAATATTTGAATTGCTATAACTATAAAAGTGTCTCATGAAGTTTGTCGCCCCCAACACCCTTGAAAATGATAAGGTCGTATTACGCATCATCGAACCAACGGATTTTGATACGCTGTATCAGGTTGCCAAAGATCCCCTGATCTGGGAACAGCATCCCAATAAGGATCGCTGGAAGGAAGAGGTTTTTCAGGGATTTTTTGAAGGGGCCTTGGAAAGTAAGGCTGCTTATTTGATCCTGGATAAGGAAAGTGGAGCCTGCATTGGGGGCACCCGGTATTATGGACTTGACGAGGCGGAAAAATCTATTTTTGTTGGTTATACATTTTATGCCCGTGCGTATTGGGGGGCAGGAATTAATCCCTTGGTCAAAGAGATGATGTTTGACTTTGCCTTCAACTTTGTGGATCGAATCTATCTGCATGTGGGGGCAGAAAACTATCGTTCTCAGAAGGCCGTGGAACGTTTGGGCGCTATTAAAGTGGCCGAAAAGATGGTCAGCTATGTAAATGAGCCAGAACGTAAAAATTTTGAATACGCATTGGAAAAATCCGCTTGGCGGCGGATCAAGAGATAAAGCCTTATTATCCCTTGATGCCGCTAAGTATACTGCCGATAATGACGGTTAATACAATCAATGTAATGATGATATAAAGTCTGTCCTTTTCGATTACAAAACCAAACAGTGAACCAATCACCCGTACAATAGGTGTACAAATCAATAAAAGAACACCCAGCTGTATAACTTGGGGAATATTTCGGCTAAATGCCCCCGAAATAATTCCAGTAATTGTTGTATTGGAATTCCCTTCACCGACAAAATCTCGATAATTCGGTACGGTGTCCTGTCCATGAACAATCAGGTAGAAGATACCGCCGAGAATAAGAATAGAGGAAGCCAATATAACGCCTATTCTTAAAATTTGTCCTACCAACAGTGAGATGTCTTTGTCTCCCCAATAGTGTTTCGAAAATACTTGTTTCATTTTGAGTAATTAGGTCCTTCATTGTCTAGCGGAAGGACGTTACAAACTTAAAATCCTAAATCGGGTAAGCTACCGTTTTTAGAATTTATGCTGGAATCCGTTGAAGATCATTTCCAAGGCCACCAAAGTAATAGCGACGGCGAAAATGATACGTAAAGTCTTTGGGTTCATGCGCTTTAAGAGTTTGGATCCTGTAATGGCACCGCATAATACACCCAGGATAACCGGAAAAGCAATACCTGGATCCATATATCCTCTTTGTAAATAGACCACTGCAGAAGCAGCTGCGGTGACACCGATCATAAAGTTGCTCGTTGTCGTACTGACTTTAAATGGAATTTTCATCATGCTGTCCATCGCGAGTACTTTAAGGGAGCCCGAACCAATGCCTAATAATCCGGAAAGTATTCCTGCAACCCCCATCAAAGAGAAGCCGCCGACGACGTTGGTCAGCTTATACGGGATCAATTTTCCATCAGCAGGGTAGGTGCTATTCAGTTTCAATTTTTCAGCCAAAGCAGAACCGCCGGATAGCGCATGTTCGTTTTTCTTCCGTATAGTCATTGCTGCGGAGAAGATCAGTACAATACCAAAAATGATTGCAATGGTATTCGTCGGCATGTAAATGGCGATGACAGCCCCGATAACAGCACCAATCGTGGTCGCTATTTCTAAAAACATGCCAAGCCGGATGTTGGTGATGCCTTCTTTGACATAGGCTGTGGCTGCACCGGATGATGTCGCTATGGAAGCCAACAAGGCCGCTCCGATGGCATAACGGATATCGACATGAAACAGAAGAGTCAATAAAGGGATGACAACGACCCCTCCGCCTAAGCCTGTCAGGGATCCTAAGAGCCCTGCTACAAAAGCACCCAGGAGAAGGATGATTGTAAAGGTGAGAATAGTCATAAATATGTGTTTGTTTGTGTGATCCAAAAAACAGCAGCTGTTTAATGGAAGGTAATTTGTTGTAAACTTAAGGGCTTTTTATTGCTTTTGAAACTTTAAACCTGGAATAGATACAAATGTTACATCAAAAGTATTATTAAAAAAATGGTACTGCCTGTCGCTTCACAGCCTGAGGCAGTACCGATGACCTTTATTGGTCTAAGTATATAGTATATAAAATATGGACAATATTATTCAGCTATTGTTTGTTGTACCTTTTCTTTTCTGTTGAAGATATCGTAGATGATTGGGAATACCAACAATGTCAATATCGTCGCTGAGATTAATCCGCCAATGATGACGATCGCCAAAGGTTTCTGTGATTCCGAACCTATACCGGTCGATAATGCAGCCGGCAACAGCCCGATGGAAGCCATGAGTGCCGTCATGACCACAGGTCGTGTTCGCGATTTTACACCTTTATAAATCGATTGGTCATTGGGTAGGCCATCCTTCTTATTCTGGTGGAATTCTGAGATCAGGATAACACCATTCTGGATACAGATCCCGAATAATGCGATCATACCTACCCCTGCCGAGATTCCAAAATTCATACCCGTCACGTGCAAGGCGATAATTCCACCGATCAGTGCAAAAGGAACGTTGGCCAACACGAGCAGCGAATCCTTGATATTTCCGAATAGAATAAACAATAGAAAGAAGATGACGATCAAACTGATCGGTACAACCTGTGCTAGGCGGTGTGTCGCACGCTGCTGATTTTCAAATTGTCCAGTCCAGCCAATAGAATATCCTTCCGGAAGCTTAATTTTACTTACTTTTTGTTGTGCTTCAGCTATGGTGCTTCCTAAGTCACGGTCACGGATGGAAAATTTGATGCCGATATAACGTTTGATGTTGTCGCGATAGATAAAAGCAGCACCATTATCTTTTTCAATGGTCGCGATACTTTTCAACGGAATTAATGTGCCATCACCACATGGAACCATCAGCTGTGCAATATCCTTTTCTGTTTTCCGATATTCGGGCGCATAACGCAGTCGAATGTTGAATTTGCGCTCACCATCGTATAAAATGGAAGCGGTCTTTCCGCCAAAGGCCATTTCCAGTACCGCCTGTGCATCTGCTGGCAGGACATTGAATGCCGCCATACGGGTCCGATCCAATACCACACTAACTTCAGGTTGGCCGATATTTAAGATGATACCAGGTTCTTTAATACCTTGAATACCTTTGACCTGTGCATAAACTTCTTTCGCCAGGCGGTCTAAGGTCGCGAGGTTATCGCCAAAGATCTTGATGCCGTTTTCGGCCTTGAAACCAGCAACGGCTTCGGCAACATTATCCGAGATAGGCTGCGAATAGTTATAGGTGATCCCCTGGAATTGTTTGAGTTTAT
Source organism: Sphingobacterium sp. UBA5639 (assembly GCF_002421245.1). Taxonomy (NCBI): domain Bacteria; kingdom Pseudomonadati; phylum Bacteroidota; class Sphingobacteriia; order Sphingobacteriales; family Sphingobacteriaceae; genus Sphingobacterium; species Sphingobacterium sp. UBA5639. Next base: position 101,280 of record NZ_DIJR01000025.1, on the reverse strand, counting down.
GGTCCATCTCTTCAATCAGCTGATCCATGGTGATTTTACGTGTCCATTCCTCTTTAGGTTTTAGGGCCACAGCAAACTGAACAAAGCCAAACCCATTGGGGTCGGTACCGTCGTTGCTTCGTCCAGTTTGGGAAAGTACGCCGGTGACCTCAGGAAAGGTTTCCAAAGTGCTCTTTAACAGTTTGGTTGTTTTAACCGATTCACGTAATGAAGTACTCATGGGCATCTCGGCAGTAACCCAAAGGGAACCTTCATTTAATGTCGGTAAAAACTCTGTCCCTAAAAATTTTGCAGAAAACAAGATTGCAGCTAGTAAAGTAATTGCAATGATCATACTCAGACGCTTGTTTCGGAATGTAAATCCAAAACCTTTGGCGACAATTCTATTCCAGAATTCAACAAATGGATTGTGGCGTTCTTTCACATTTTTATTGAGCAGAATATGCGATAAAGCCGGAACGAGTGTCAAGGTAAACAGTAATGCACCCAGCAAAGCAAAACCCAGGGTAAAGGCTAGTGGCGAAAACATCTTTCCTTCTACTTTTTGGAAGGAGAATATGGGCATCAAGGAGGTGATGATAATCAGCTTGGAGAAAAAGATTGCTTTTCCCAAACCTGTTCCTGTCTGTTTGATCCAGCCGGCTTTGGCCATTTTGTTGAATTTCTCCATACCCAGCTTATGAGCCTGGTGATCCAACATGACAAATATCCCTTCCACCATGACCACGGCACCGTCGATGATAATACCAAAGTCTACTGCACCCAAAGACAACAGGTTGGCGCTCATGCCAGCTAGTTTAAGACATAGAAAAGCAAAAAGTAAGGCGAGGGGTATAATGATAGAAACGATGACCGTCGTGCGCCAGTCTGCCATAAAGAGCAATACCATCAAGGTGACGAGGACAATACCTTCAATCAAGTTGTGCATAACGGTATGGGTCGTGAAATCCATGAGATTGTCACGGTCATAGAAGGTTTGCATTTTGACATCTTTGGGAAGGATTTTGTTGTTGAGCTCGTCTATTTTCGCTTTTACAGCGGTCAGGACCTCTCTTGGATTTTCGCCTTTCCGCATCACGATGGTTCCTGCTACCACATCATCATTCTTACCAAAACCAGCTTGGCCCACCCGAGGCATTGCGCTTTCTCTGACCTCGGCTACATTTTTAACAAAGACCGGATTTCCCTTTTGGTTGATTACCGTGATGTTTTCGATATCATTGATCGAGTTGACCAAACCAATACCGCGTACGACGTAGGACTGGCCACTTTTTTCGATGACATCTCCACCGACGTTCAGGTTACTTTTGCTGACAGCATCAAATACCTGTAACGGGGTCAGATTAAATTTGTCGAGTTTGATGGGGTCGGTACTTATTTCGTAAACCAAATCCTGTCCACCAAAAACGTTGATATCGGCTACACCAGGGACACCACGCAAAGCGCGGTCAATGACCCAGGTCTGCAAAGTAAGGAGGTCGCGCGAATTGCGTTGATCGCTATGCAATGTATAACGGAAGATTTCGCCTGTAGGGCCGTAGGGGGGCTGTACTTCAGGGTCTACATTGTCTGGCAGGCTCACAGACCGCATGAGGTTGTTGACCTGATTGCGGGCAAAAGTGTCGTCGACACCATCATCAAAGATGATTTTAACAATAGAAAGGCCAAACATGGTGGTGCTCCGTATGCTAGTTCTCTTTTGGACTGGACTCATGCCCAGTTCGATTGGTGTCGTTACGAAGCGTTCGACTTCCTCCGCACTCCTTCCGTTCCACTGGGTAATGATGGATATTTGTGTATTGGTCACATCGGGAAATGCCTCAATGGGCATGCTTTTAAAGCTAATGAAACCAGCAATAGCCAAAATACCGACCCAAATAAAGGTAAACGCTTTATTTTTAATGGAAAAGGCGATGATATTTTTAATGAATTTGTTCATTCGTGTAAATGCTAAGACCGATTAATTATTCAATGCTCTATAGATCAAAAGTTTATTGTTGACAACAACTTTTTCACCTTCCTGTAGCCCCGTAGCCATGTAAGTTGTTCCTTCGTTTTGTTTGATCGGCAATATTTCGCGAATCTTAATATCATTTTGGGATTTATAGATCAATACGAAATATTTGTTTTGATCGAAAATGACCGCATCAGAAGGAACTGCAAGCGCTTCCGTATTGGAGCGATGCAACACTTTAATGGTCGCTTTACTATCCGGAATAAGTAAACCATCCTTATTGTCTAGCACCACGCGTGCCTGCATTGAATTCGTTTGGGGATCGATGATCTTAAAGATTTTATCAATACTGCCCTGGAATTTTTTGTCCGGGTAGCTCAGGGTAGACACAATAGCCGGCATGCCCATACTAATCTTGTCGATATCCGTTTCGTTGACGTTAAGAATTGCCCATACATCTTTTGTATTGGCCACATCAAAGATGTTGTCGCTGCGGTCACTACGCAACTGCATGTCCTTATTGATGTTCTTTTGGACGATGTAGCCATCGATTGGAGATACGACCGAATAAATATTACCTGTACGCACATTGTAGATCTGACTGACGGCCTCTGAACGACGTAGTTGCTCTTTGGCTTTGGTTAATTGCCCCTTTGCTTCCATCATGTCTTTGTCTGTACTCAGTTTACCATTATACATGTCTTCGGCCACACGGTAGTTTTTCTCGGCGAGTAACACATCGGTTCTGGCATCGGAAAGATCCTTTTGTATACCGGCAACTTCCGTACTTCTGATTGTTGCCAATACCTGACCTTTATGGACATAATCACCCAGAGAAACATTAACGGAGACCACATTCCCCCCAACGAGCGGGAAAATATCAATGTAATTGTTTTGATCGGCCGATATCTTTCCAAAGAAGTTGAGTTCTTCGGTCACATTTTCTTTTTTTACCGTAGCAAAACTTGTCGATTTAAGCATCGTCTCACTAATTTCGAAACCTTTGACAATGGCTGCATTATCTGTTTCTTTATGATTTTGGCAAGAGTAAAGTAGTACTACTGCCACAGCGGCTATAAGAAGTTTTTTAGTTGACATGAGTTGAATTAAATATAGAAGTTTGAGCCAGGTAGTTTAATTGTTCGGCGTTGAGAATGATTTCCTTTTTCATATCGTATAGCTTAAGAATGGATATGCGATAGCTGTCCATAAAATCCGTGAACTCCACTAGAGAAATATTCCCTTTTTTAAAATTATTGAATATGCCATCATAGACCACAGCGATGTTATGCAGGTCGTCTGGTGTGATAGTAAAATATTGGGTATATTGATTTTCCCAGGACTGATAGTTGGAACGGATCTGTGATTCCAGCAGCTGCCGTTGGACTTCAATATTTTTCTTTGCCTCTTCTTCGGCGTATTTCGCTTTGATCACATTTCCTTTATTTTGTTTCCACAACGGGATCGGAATGGCGGCTGTGACATTGAGCTCATTGCGGAATACACCTCCATTTTGGCTGTAGGAAAGGCCAAGGTTGATATCCGGTGTGTTTAAAGACTGTTGCCATCTGGTAAATAACTGTGCGCTTTCCGAGGTCTTCAAGGCAAATTGATAATCAGCATTGTTTTCCAAGGCCAATTGGTAGATGTTTTCCAAAGGCATTGTTGGCTTTACGGCAAGTTCCTGATCTGCTTCTTGATCTGTTAACTTTGGTAATACATCTTCCTGACTGGAAATAAGCACACGTAATTGCTGCTGTAGATTGATACTATTATTAATTGCTGTCGTTTTTTCGTTGTTGAGATCAATGGCCATTGTTTGAAGGCGAACCTGATCTTTTAAAGAAACGTTTCCTTTTTTCCCTTGCTCTTTATAAGCGGCGAGCAGATTATTGAGGTAATCCAGCTGAATTTTAATATCGGCCAACTTATGTTGCTCAAAGTAAAGGGAGTAGAAAGTTGTACGCAGCTGGGCGCGAAGGCTTGCCAGCAATTGGCTAAATTGTAGCTTAGCAAGTTCAACATTTGATTTGGCAAATTCAACTTCATTCTTCTTTTTTCCACCGAGATAAATCAATTGGGATACGCTTGCTTCCTTGGATTGACCAATATGAAATGTTTTTTTGTTCTGTGGGTCGTAGGCATTGGCAGACAGTTCCAACTGTGGCAGATCCCATATTTTGGCCTGTATAACGTCAGCCTCTGCTTGGCTGATGTCATATTGTTGCGCGAGCAAGGAGAGGTTACTTTTGATAAAGGTTTCTTCGCATTCCTGCAGGGTCATCTGTTGTCCCAAGATCTCACTTTGCTTAGTCCCAAATGTACTTTCATGAATGCTCGTATAAACAGCTTGTGGTGGTTTTTGTTGAGCAAAAGTCATGCTATTGAAAAGCAATAAAAATATAAGGGGTGTCTTTGTCATATGTTTCAAATCTTATGTAACAAAATAACTGGTCTAAGATTAAAGACCCCTTAATAAATGCTTAAAAAAAGCTTAAAAAAGCATGTTTGTCAGATGGGTGGATAGGTATTAATGGGTATAGTAAATAGATGTTCTTGTTGCTAAGAGACTTGACATAGTCTGTCTAAATCAGGTAACTATACTTCGCGGTTAGGAAACAATTTAAATAATAATACAAAAGTATGCGTAGATTGTTTTAGATCTGCCTGATATGCTATCGTTGCTTGATGCGATTGCATGATACGCTGAACGATACGTAGCCCTAAGCCTGATCCTGTTGTTTCACTTGCGTTTTCACCGCGGCTGAACGCATCGAAAATCCGCTTTTGGTCGATTGTGCTTAAGGCCGGGCCAGTATTACTGACAAGTACCTTGAGTTCGAAGGTTGATTCTAGAATCATCACTTTTACCTCCCTGGTATCGGAGTAGAGCGCAGCATTTTTAAATAAATTCACAAAAGCAATTTCAATCAATTGTGCGGAACAGAAAATACTAAGTTTTGGATCTTCGATCCCACCAATTGAAAAATCCAGTTGCAGGTCGGGGAATACCTTGGCTACTTTTTCATAGGCCATAAAGATAATTTCATCGATCCGCTCTTCCTTATAGGTCATTTTCAAACGCTCGGAGTCGAACTTTGAAAGTAACATCAGCGAATCGGTTACCTCCGAAAGATGTAAGGTTTCCTTGGATATGTTACGTAAAACCTGCTTTACGTCTTCACTCAGCTGATTTTGATGATAAAGGTTCTCCAGCTGAAAGGACATTCGGGCAAGCGGTGTTCAAAGCTCGTGGGAGGCGCTGGAATTAAATTCTTTCTGCGATTCGAAAGCAGCCGAAAGTCGCAGCAGCATGGTATTAAATGCTCGGGTTAGTACAGCAATCTCATCGGTATGACCGGTATACTCGACAGGTTTGGTCAGTTTGCTGGCATTAATCTGCGTGATATTATCTTTTAATTTATCGAGTGGGATCAATAGGCGCTGGATGAGTTTATAACTAAATATCCAGACCAGAACAGCGCTCAGGACAAATAATATCGTTAGGACGAGCGCTAGATGGTCCATTTTTTCATTTCCGGAGTAATCCTGTGCTTTTACGATAATATAATAGGGTAAACCGTTGATGCGATAATATTTGGCCAGTGTTTCATATTGGTCCTGATAGTAGAAGATCTGTTTTTCCTGATTTAGCCGATTGACAATTGAGGCATTCCAGGTAATGGTCTGATCCTTTACGGTACTGAAGACGAGCTGTTTGTTTTTGTCAAGGATGATAACATCTTCATAGAAAAGGCCATCTTCGTCATCGTGAAAATAGTTTTTGTAAGACTGGCGGTTGAAATAGGGGTTACTGGCGATATAATGGGAAATATTGTCCAATTTATCAATCAGTCGCTGGCGAAATTGATCTTTCCGAAAATCGAAACTAGCATAGTAGATAATCAACATCGCCATACCGAAAAGGACGGAGAATGCAATGCTAAAGCTAATCGCTATTTTCTTCTTTAAATTCATTTTTCTGCCGATAGGTAATAACCAAAGCCAGGTCTTGTATGGATCAGTTTATTCTCAAAGTTTTTATCAATCTTCTTACGCAAAAAGTTGATATAAACTTCAATTGTATTCTGTGTTGTCTGAAATTGATTTTGCCATACTTCCTCCGAAATATGTTGCTTGGACAGGGTGCGGCCCTTTGCCTGTGCTAAGATAAGCAGCAGCTGAAATTCCTTTTGAGTAAGATTAATTTCTTCATTTGCACGTAATACACGGGCCTCATCAGGATAAATGATCAGATCATCGACTACCAGTGTTTTTGTTTCATTGCTTTCGCTATGCTGTTGCCGACGCAATAGGGAATAGATGCGCATCAGCAATTCATCTAAGACGAAAGGTTTAACCAAATAGTCATCAGCAGCCCGTAGAAATGCCTCCTTTTTATCATCTATATCATCGTATGCCGAGAGAATAATAATTGGTGTAAAGGCGTCATGGCTTCTTATCTTTTTACAGATTTCCAATCCATTGATTTTGGGGACATTGATGTCCAATAGATAAAAACCATATTTTTTCTGGTGTGTTTTGGCCAAAAAATCGATTCCATCAAAGGCTTGATCACAGGTAAAGCCCTGGCTTAATAGAAAAGATCGGATCTCTTTAGAGAGTACCTTGTCGTCTTCGAGCAGCAAAATGTCCACCATATTTATATCTGTTGTCTTTTCGTAAAAATAAACAAATTTTTGTCATCCAATCAAGGCGATGTTTTCTTCGTTCTTAATTTGGTAACATAAGATTTACACGAAGAAATGTGAAACAAAAAGAAATCTAAGTAGATTCAAATCGAAATTATAAATAAGTGTTATGGAAACCAGAAGAGAATTCTTACGAAAGACCCTACTATTTTCAGGAGCAGCAGGTATTGCCAGCTTCATGCCCGCATCGATCCAGAAAGCCTTTGCCATAGACCCTGACCCAGGAAGTAGTTTTTTAGATGCCGAACATATCGTCATCCTGATGCAGGAGAACCGATCCTTTGATCATACGCTAGGTAGTCTTTCGGGAGTTCGGGGTTTCAATGATCCACGTTCGATACGTTTACCGAACGGTTTACCCGTATGGTATCAAACGGATAAAGAGGGAAAAACGTATGCTCCTTTCCGATTAAACCTGAAGGAAAGTAAAGTGACCTGGATGGGTTCTCTTCCACATAGTCGTGCAAGCCAGGTGGATGCCTTTAACCAAGGTCGTTATGATCATTGGCTGTTATCGAAGCAATCAGGGAATAAACAATATGCGGCTATGCCCTTAACATTGGGGTATTTTACACGTGAAGATTTGCCCTTTCATTATGCCTTAGCGGATGCTTTTACAGTATGTGATCAGAATTTTTGCTCGGGCATGACCAGCACGACGCCTAACCGTTCCTTTTTCTGGACGGGTAAGATTACAGAGATGAAAGATGGTCTGCAAAAAGCGAATATTCGGAATGATGACTTTGGCTATGGTAAAATGACCTGGGAAACTTTTCCGGAATTGCTTGAAAAGAACGGCATTAACTGGCGTTTCTATCAAAATGAGACCAGCTGTGGCGGAGGTTTTTCTGGACAGGAAAGAGCATGGTTATCCAATTTTGGGTGTAATCTACTGGAGTTTTTTCAGGCTTATCAAGTTAAATTTAAGGAGAACTATATCAGAAGCCTGGAAACACAGGTTCGGGATTTGCCCATGCAGATTTCCAAGTTGGAAGAGAAGTCTCCTTCTTCCGAAGAACAAGCCGAAAAGATACGCGCTGATATTCGCAAAAAAAGTGAGGCACTTGAGCGAGCGGAGACCGAACTAAAGGAATTCAATCCAAACAATTATAAAAAGCTAAGTGATTTTACGAAATCATTAAATGATCGGGCGTTTACGGTAAACAAAGGGGACAACAATTACAGGTCGCTTGATACGTTACATTTTAAGGCACAGGGGAAAAAAGCTGCGCTGGAAGTCCCAAAAGGCGATATTCTTTATCAATTTCGCAAAGACGTTGATACTGGTAAATTGCCTGCGGTATCCTGGTTGGCCGGCCCACAGAATTTCTCGGACCACCCGAGTGCGCCCTGGTATGGAGCTTGGTATGTATCTGAAGTTTTAGATATCTTAACAAAGAACCCTGAGGTTTGGAAAAAAACTATTTTTATCATTACCTATGATGAAAACGATGGTTACTATGATCATGTTAAACCTTTCCTTGTACCTGATTTAAAGAAGAAAGATACAGGGGCATGTTCTCCTGGGATCGATACGGAGGTGGAGATGGTTCGTTTAGAAAATGAGCTAAAACAGGGGATTCCTAAAAAGCAAGCACGCGAAGGGGCTGTGGGCCTAGGTTTTCGTGTTCCCATGTATATTGCGTCGCCTTGGTCACGAGGTGGTAAGGTCTGCTCTCAGGTATTTGATCATACGTCTACTTTGCAATTTTTGGAATCTTTCTTTAACAAAAAGCTGAACAAGAATCTGCATTTGGAAAACATCAGTGCATGGCGTAGAACAATCTGTGGTGATTTGACAACCGCTTTTACACCTTTTACTCAGCAAAAGGAACAACTCCCTTTTCTTGATAGGAATCAGTATATCGAAACGATATACAATGCGCAGTTCAAAGATGATCCGCGAGGCTTTGTTGAGGTCAAAGATCCTGATCTCGCGACTAAAAACGGATGGATTCCGGGATTTGACCGAATACAGGAGCGGGGGATTCGTAAATCTTTGCCATTGCCTTATGCGCATGATGCGGTGGGCTTTGTGAAAGACGGAGTGTTTCATCTAACGATGACTGTAGACAGCAAGTTTTTCGGAAAAAGGACCGCAGGTACAGCCTTCAACGTTTATAGTCCGTTGGAATATCGTGATGAACAGGGGCAAAGTGAAACTTACCGTAATTGGAATTTTGCGGTGAAGGCCGGTGATCGTTTGGCATATCAGTGGGACCTGGCACGATTTGAAGGAGATCGCTATGCGTTTGAATTGCACGGTCCAAATGGTTTTTATCGAAAATTTTCTGGACAAAAAGGAACAGCAGCACTAGAGGCTACCGTTTCTCCGGAACTGAAAGCGCTAACTCAGGCAGCGACAGGGAAATTGCAGCTGAGACTCAGGAACAAGAGTGACCAGCGGGTAACGGTAGTTGTCGAGAGCCTTAGCTATGGAAAATATGCCGTAACGAAAGAAATCGCTCCCGCCGAAGAAGTGCCATTGATCCTCGATGTTGAAAGGCAAGGGAATTGGTATGATATTGCTGTACGACTCAAGGAAGACAGCAGCTTCCTCATTCAGCTCGCAGGGCGATTGGAAACAGGTGTCGAGTGTACAACTGATCCATTATTAGCATAACCTATACTTGTTTCCGCAGGAATGGCGGCCAATTCTTTTTGACTGGTCTACCTGCTGTTGCTATATAAGTCTATCAATCGTATCCGGTTGACCTTATTTACAGGCGGACAAATAAGGCCTCCGGATGGTGTTTTTCTATATAACGACGAAGATATAACTCCGTATCAGAACTTATGGTGTGGTCTTTATGAACGGGGAACGTGTTGTAAACCAGGGTGTGTAGATTGATCTTGCGCTTGGCGATAGCTTCCAGACTTAGTAAGGTATGATTGATACTCCCTAATTTCCCCGATGTGACAAAAATAAGGGGATACTGCATTTCTTGGATGTAATCAATAATCAGATAATCCTCTCTTAACGGAACCATCAATCCACCTGCGCCCTCAATAAGCACAGCATCGTAGCGATGGCTTAATGTCAAGCTTGCCTGTCTAATCTTGGTAAAATCAATTTCACGATTATCTAGGCGCGCTGCCAGATGCGGGGAGGCCGGATAGGTGAAAATCTCCGGCATGGTGATTTTCTGATGATCTTCCACCGTTAATGGGATTTCCATGAGTTGGCGATGCAGGACGATATCTTCGGAAATAGCTGTATTTCCAGTTTGTACCAGCTTTTGAGTAATGGTGCGTATACCACTTGTATTCCATTGTTTCGCGAGGAGGCCAGTAGCATAACTTTTTCCGATCCCGGTGTCTATGCCGGAAACAAAATAGATATTTTCATTCATTGCTATGTTTCTTTTGTTGGTTGTCCGATTGTTGGTGATTGGCGTGTTCAGCTGATGTTTTTTTTTTGCAATAATATAGATGGGATGGTAGGTTAGCGATACGCCTTTTTCTGTCCCGTAACGAGCAGTATACTGGTCGCAGAAAGCCCGGAGCGTGCCTTTTGTCCACCGGTGATTTTTTATTCCCGTCACTCCCGTTTGCTTCAGGTGGAGCAGAACTTGTAAAGGGCTTTCAAAGTATAGTTGTAAATGTTCTTCTTGTGCAACGAGGATCGTATAATTCAATGTTAAAAGTTCGGCGATAAGTTCGGATTTAGATCGATAGCTTAGTCCAACATCTGCAGTAGCATTGATCTCGTGCATATTGTCATGACCAAAAGTACTGAAGGCAAGGATACCCGAGTTCGGTAGCGATACATAACAGTTCTCAAAGAAAGCGCGGGGATTGTTGAACCACTGAATCGTAGAGCAGGAAGCGATTAGATCGATATCTTTGGGAAAAGCATAGGTTTCTGCATCAGCACAGCTGAACGTGTGCGGCGAGGTCAAAATATCCATTACTTCGGGCATCATTGCTGGACAGATATCATTTAAAACCATTTTTTGAGGTTTGAGATGCTGTAGCATCAACCGCGAAAAAAGTCCTGTGCCGCAGCCAATTTCCAATACTTTTTGCGGTCTGAGCGGTATGTACTCCTGCATTAAGCTGATCATTTTTTTTGCTATTTCGTACTGAGCAGTCGCTGCCGACTGATAGTTCCGCGCAGCTTTAGAAAAACGGGCCATAATCCTTTGTTTGTCCATCATGATGATCATTTTAAAAGGTGCTTAAATAATTGTTCGGGATAATGCGTAGCGTCAATTATCGTATATGCGGTATCGGACCAGGCACGTTTTTGATTTTCTACGTGGAAGATTCGGTCTTCTTTACCGATATATGCCTGATGCCATTGAAATGCTGTTGGTGATTTTGTACTTGCGGTTTTTTCAATGGCGATGAGCTCAGAACGGAGGTCTTCGATGTCCCGTTGGGGGGCTCTCTCAAGAAAGTAGTTAAAAAGGTCCTTAGAGCCACACATGCGGAATCTGAATTTTTCCAGTGTTTTATCGCTCAGTGTATCCAATGTTCCTTTGAATAACTGGGCTGGAATTCCTTTTTCGTCATCTATTGGAAATGGTGTTCCATTGATTGCGGTACACGTACTGATGGGGTAATTGCTGTTTTGGAGCTCGGGCAGTACCGTTGCTGCTGCCCATACCCCCATAGACCAGGCGAAAACCTCAATTTCCCGGTATCCTGCGAGCAGACTTTCGTCCAACAGTAAATCCGTATAGCTATAGGCAACAATAAGATCTTTGCCCACAGGAGAGTAGTGCAAAAAAGGCTGTTCATCCATGCCCCAGCCTGCAAAAAATAAAAGCAGTTTTTCGTTGGATTTTGGGTGAAGATACTGCCTTGGGAAATTATCGGCTGAAGTGACCCGTTTAGGGGAGATTCTTTTAAGTATCATAAGCTTGCTGCGAGTTGTTTGATCATGGCCGAGGTCATTGTTGCTGTCAATGAAAGCCGGATTCTTGAAGTTCCTTCTGGTACTGTCGGCGGACGTATGGGAAGTACGTAAAATCCCTTTCGCTGCAGGTCTTCTGCTTTCAGTATCGTTTCCTTATTATCACCGATAATGACTGGTAGAATATGGCTCTCTGACGGAGAATTAAAGCCTTTGGCAATTATTTGCTGTTGAAGCAATAGGCTATTTTTGTGCAGCTGTTGGCGCCGGTCAGTGAAGTCGCTTAAGCGTTCCAGAATAAACGCGGTCCATAAAAGGTTGATCGGTGGTAGCGCGGTTGTAAAAACTAGCGTACGAGCCTTATTGATCAAATAATTCCGGATGGGTTCTTTACAGAGCAGGTATCCACCAAGCGATGCTAGCGCTTTTCCGAAGGTGCCTGTCAGGAAATCAATGTCGGTAATACAGTGCTGTTCTTCTGCGCAGCCAAGCCCCCGTATTCCGCGTACCCCTACGGCGTGCGCTTCATCGACATAGAGTAAGGTGTTGGGGTAACGCTGTTTTAGACTGACCAGATAATGGAGGTCAGTGCAATCACCATCCATACTAAAAATACTTTCTGTGACGATGATGATGCGTGTGAAGCGATGGGCATATTTTGCCAATAATTGCGTTAAGTGGGTGTAATCGGAATGGCGGTACCTGTAGCAGGCCGCATTGGACAGTCGGATGCCATCAATTAGGCTTGCGTGGATGCCCTTATCGGCGAGAATTAGTGTCTGTGTATCACACACTGCAGGAAGTATGCCTACATTCATATGATAGCCACTGTTAAAGACCAATGCACTCTCCGTGCCAAACATACGGCACAGCGTTGTTTCCAATTGCGTATAGCCTGCATGGTTTCCTGTGAGTAGACGTGAAGAGGAAGCACTGAATACCGCATTATCCTTTGTCACCGAGTTTAGGAATTCTTGACGAAGTATCTGATCTGTTGCCAGGCCAAGATAATCGTTAGAAGAGAGGTTGTGATGCGCGTTAACATACTCCTGTTCTGCTTTACCCTGCTGTGTGGTAAGGGGGAGTTTTCGTATATTCCCTTGTTTTTCAAGGGTAAATAATTCGTCTTCAATGCGCTGGATTAAACTGTTTTCACTCATTGGATTGTGCTGATTACGGCTAGTAATGCCTGTGTTAACTTGTGTAGCTCGCCTTCGTTTATGATAAAAGGGGGCATGATATAAATCAGTTTTCCGAATGGCCTAACCCAAATTCCTTCTTCGATAAACCGCTGTTGTATGCGGGATAGATCGACGGAGTTTTTCATCTCGATAACTGCAATTGCACCTAAAATTCTGAGCTCCTCAACTTGGGGCAGCATTGTAGCAGCGCTAAGTTCCAGTCTCAATTGTTGCTCGATTAACGTTACTTTCGCTTTCCAGTCCGTTGCCAACAGTAATTTGATAGAAGCGTGGGCTACAGCGCAAGCCAAGGGGTTGGCCATAAAAGTTGGCCCATGCATAAATGTACCCGGTTTACCGTTGGAGATTGTAGTTGCAACGTGATCTGAAGTGATCACGGCTGATAGCGTCATATAACCTCCGGTCAGAGCCTTACCGATACACATGATATCGGGTACTATGCCGGCATGCTCCCAGGCAAAGAGCTTTCCCGTGCGCCCAAACCCGGTAGCAATTTCATCAAAGATTAATAGCAGCTGATTTTGTTTGCAAAGATGTGCTGCCTGACGCAAGTACTCCGGATGATAAAAACGCATACCACCGGCTCCCTGAACGATAGGTTCAAGGATGAGAGCGGCCAGTTCGTCCTTATGCGAGCAGATCAGGTCTGCTAAGGGTTGAATGTCATTGGCATCCCATTCCTGATCAAATCCTATTTTTGGGGCAGGGGCAAAATAGCGTTTGGGTAAAGCATGGTCAAAGATGCGGTGCATGCCAGTAATGGGATCACAGACCGACATCGCGTTCCAGGTATCGCCATGGTATCCCGAACGAATCGTGACAAAGTTTGTTTTATTGGTCTTTTTTTGTGATACCCAGTATTGAGTAGCCATTTTAAGCGCAACTTCCACTGCAACAGAACCCGAATCGGCATAAAATATTTTGTTGAGTGAAGCAGGGGTGATATCAAGCAGTATTTTACCGAGGGCAATTGCTGGTTCGTGTGTAAGTCCGCCAAACATCATGTGTGACATGCTGCTGAGCTGTGCTGTGACCGCAGCGTTCAGGACGGGATGATTGTAGCCATGGATGGCGCACCACCAAGAGGACATACCATCGATAAGTTGCTGCCCATTTTCCAACTCGATTATACAGCCATCTGCCCGTTTAACCTTGTAGGCAGGTAAGGGATTAGTCATGGTTGTATACGGATGCCATAAATGCGCTCTGTCAAAATCATCGATAAGGTCGTGTTGGTTGATTTCTTTTCCTTCCATTATGGTTTGCTGCATAGGGTTTGTTATTTGTCTTGCTGTTTAGCGATGTTACGCTGGATTTTATGTTCTGGTCTTGACCATCTTGGTCTTTCACCAAGATCATGGTAATGCGCCATCTCCGTTGCGATGGTTTCGGGTTGATTTTTTTTCTCGAAAGGCTGCTGTGCCACTAACCCCAGTGTTTTAAACATATCCATATCTTCGTTGATAGCGGGATTGGGCGTGGTGAGGAGTTTGTCGCCCGAGAAAATCGAATTGGCTCCTGCGAAAAAGCATAAAGCTTGTCCCTCTGTACTCATGTTGGTACGCCCTGCAGAAAGGCGAACCTGTGTGGTGGGTAATAAAATTCGGGCTGTAGCGACCATGCGTACCATTTCCCATATCGAAACTGCTTCCATGACCTCCATTGGAGTACCGGGTACAGGAACGAGTGCATTGATCGGTACCGATTCGGGTTGTGGAATGAGCGAAGCAAGCGTGACCAACATCGCTGCACGGTCGGCGATACTTTCTCCCATCCCAATAATACCACCGCTACATACCGTTATGTTGGTTTTACGTACATTTTCGATCGTTTGCAGGCGATCATCATAGCTTCTGGTCGAGATAATTTCCTTATAGTAGTCGGCAGAGGAGTCGAGGTTGTGGTTGTAGGCGTATAGTCCGGCTTCTGAAAGACGATGTGCCTGGTTTTCGGTCAGCATACCTAGTGTGCAGCAGACTTCCATGTCAAGTCTATTCAATGTGCGGACCATCTCCAGTACATGATCAAACTCAGGGCCATCTTTAACATTACGCCAGGCGGCCCCCATACAGATTCGTGAGCTACCGCCCGCTTTGGCCGCCAGTGCCTGCTCCTTTACCTGCTCTAGGCTCATTAGGCCTTCCGCTTTTACATTCGTATGGTAACGTGCGGCCTGTGGACAATAGGCACAGTCTTCGGGACAGCCACCTGTTTTTATTGAGATCAATGTGGACACTTGTACTTTATTGGGGTCGTGATATTTCCGATGTATCGATGCCGCTTCATAAAGAAGATCCATTATTGGTTTGTTGTATAAAGCAACAACTTCTTCCTGCGTCCATTGTGGTTTTGTTTCCATATTATTGCTAATTTTTATGCGAAAGTCAGGTCTATTTTGCTTAATGACCATTGGGATTGAGTATTCAACGCGATTATTTTTTCTTGATGATTGCAAAGATTATAGTTTAAATGATAACTTTGGTAGTCCGAAATAAACATAATGAGTAGTCCGGTTAGTATAGGTTTTCATTCCATTATTAAGATAGATCGCCGTAAGGAAGATGCCATCTATCTGCAGATTGTTTATCAATTTATCAATGCCGTCAAACGTAATCTATTGGAAGATGGCGATCTGTTGCCGGGAAGTCGGAAGATTGCTGATGAACTAAATGTGCACCGAAAAACCATTGTAGCTGCTTTAGCGGAATTGCAGGAACAGGGCTGGGTGAAAATTTTACCTAATCGCGGAACTTTTGTGAAAAATCCCGAGCGTATCGGTACCTCCAGGTCTGCAGTTAAGGCATTTAGACAGCCGCCTGATTTTGCACCTTACTTTTTTAGAAAGGAACTCATCTTAGATATGCCTATTTCAGAGGTTCCCGAAAGGTACTATTTTACGGATGGAACACCGGATTATAATGTCATTGGAACGGAGGAACTGGTGCGTTTTTATGCATCCATGGTGAAACGGAAAAAGAAAAGTGATGATTTTCCGACGACGACTGAAGGGAATTTGTTTTTTAGGGACCAGTTAAGCTATTATCTGAATTTAACAAGAGGGTTTCATCTTTCCCGGAATTTCTTGTTGCCTATTGCCAGCCGCGAGCAGATTTTTTCAATTTTATCCAGATTATTGATCCGACCAGGTGATATTGTGCTGGTGGAAAATTTAAGTTATTTTTTACCTAACATGATCTTTAGTCAAGCTGGGGCCAAGCTAAAAACCATTACAGTAGATGCGGAGGGGATGAATGTAGATAAAATCGGAGATCAATTTAAACCCGGAGAAATCAGATGTGTTTACCTCAATACCAGATGTCAGTATCCAACGACGGTTAACCTTTCCGAGCGGAGGAAAATTCAATTATTAGCGTTGGCCGAGCAGTATAACTTTATCATTATTGAGGATGATGTGGATTTTGAGTCTTCTTTTTTTAAGGAGAAAGGCGAATCACTTTTTCGGAAAAATGGCGGTAACCGCGTGATTTATACAGGTGCTTTCGGTAGTTTCTTTGACCCTGGTTTCCAAATGAACTTTTTGATCGCACCACAGGATCTGTTGGATGAAGGTAAAAAGTATTTGAATATCTTCGGAAAACCGAATTTTATGATCGAGAAAACCTTGGGTGAAATTATCCATCAGGGTGATATCTTTCGGTATCAGCGTAAATTTCAGAAAACAATTGCTGAGCGAAAAGAATTGTTTGCCCAATTGCTGTTACGGCATTTTGAAGATCAGATCCGGTTTGAAATCCCGTCCTCGGGACTGGCTTTTTGGATACAGTTTAATCGGGTTGTTTCGCTGACAGCCTTGCAAGAAAAAGTGCGGTTGCTAGGACTCTTGTTGCCGAGTAATTGCCTTTATCAAAATAAAACCGTTACAGCATTGCGGTTGGGGTTTGCCCATCTTGACGAACAAAGTATGGTGACGGCAATTTCTTTGTTGCATGCTGCTTATGCCGATTTGGTCGGAAATATCGACTAGTTGCTTTGCAGTATATGGGCCAATTTGTTATTACCTTCCTGAGGGGACCCACAGCAATCCACAAAGTATGTGTGCTGCCATTGTTTGCTTTTGTTAGCCTGTTTGTTGGTTGGGGTACTCCAATTTGGATAAATTCGGAATCCGCGTTTACCCACTTGACAACCTGCTGTGAGGATTTCATGTTCAATGAGCGCCTGTTTTGGAAAAACAAATAAGCCGCAATGCTGGTCTTGCCCAACTAAAATAAGGTAATAATCGAAAGGATCATCTGCAGTAAAGGGGATGGTCGACCATCGCTGTCACGTTTCCAAAGAGCAATGAATAACCCCACTTTTCTTGGTGTTATCTTAGCCTTCCTAAATTTGAAGTTTTTGTTGCCCAGTTGAAAATTAAAACCATAATAGGCTCTACCTGGTTGATCTTCCGATAGGTGCGAGCAATGGGGCATAAATATACTTTCGAGTTGATCTAGCACTTTCCTAATCATCTGGTCAGCGATCTGTGGGGCAGCCTGACGGTTAAGATTCATGTTGAGGGATATAGATTAACTGAACAACACCCGATTTGAATGTGACGCTTTGAACAAGTTTTAGGGATAGTCGTTCAGGTAAGTTTTCAAATAAAGGCTTGCCACTTCCCAGGGCAATGGGGTGAACGGAAATGCGATAGACGTCAACAAGGTTGGCTTGGATGAATGTTGTGATTAGACGTGCTCCCCCATATAGCCAAATATCTTTTCCGGGCTGTGCTTTTATTTCCTGAACATGTTCAGTGATATCAGTTTGGATGAAAGTAGCGTTTTCATCTTGTCTTGCTTGACTGGAAAAAACATATTTTTTCTTCGCATGGACATTTTTCCAAAGATTTATTTCCGTTTCATCGGCCGTAGCACCCGGTTGGAAATTACCCCAGGCATCATAGCTCACCCGGCCATAAAAGATGGTATCGACCGAAGCCAAAAAGCCATCGAAATCCATGTCATCATCCATAATGCACCAGTCAACCTCTCCCTGTGAGCCTTCAATAAAGCCATCTAAGGTCATGGCCAGATCCAATATTATTTTTCTCATGTGTGTTATTTGCTTTAAACCTATTACTTGCGTTCCCGTAATAATAGAAGCTGGGTTAGCTCAACGGCGGATTGTCAGGATGACATAAAGATAGAGAAATAATAAGGTTTGGCCAAATTGCCGAACAACGGAGCAAAGAAAAAGCCCAGCAAAGAATGTCTGGGCTTTGAGATTATATAAGGGGAATAATACTTGCTAAAAAAGTGAAGACCTAGTCTTCATCGGTGATAATATCATCACCATCTAATTCGAAACCTTCACCAAGGAAGGTATTCTCTAGTTCGAATAAATCTGAATCTTTAATCATTTTACTATTTTTTGATATTCAAAGTTATCACCCTTATTTAAGCTAATCGTCAATATAAAATGAAGTTTGTGTTAAGTGATATCGTTATATTTTTTTGAGTACAACATCTAATTTTTCTGCCTGGATGATCCGACTGAAAAACTCTTTTAAATCAAAATACTCTTCCGGCATAAACAAGGGTTTGTTTAATTGTGTTGCAGATTCGATGATCAGAACATCCGGTGTTGTATTATTGATTTTGAAAATATATCGGGCCGCACGTTCAGGAAGAGCCATACTGATGTTTTTTAACTTTCCTTCCGTTGGATATGCATAGCCTTTTGGCAGTTTGATTTCAATGTAGCACTCTTCTTGGACTAAAGAACCAAAGTCGATCGGATAATTCCGCTCCGTAAGGTTGAAGGGATTCTTGGACATTTTTGTGTCAATATAAGGATTGAATAGAAGTTGCTCATTTTGCAGGGTTGCAAAATTCTTAATCTCAATTTCAAACTCCTCCGTTAGCGGTTTATCAAGGGATTCCCGATTCGATACTTTAAAACTATTGATTTTGATGCGATTGTTTTCTTCATCTATTTTTTCGTAGAATTCTTCTTCAGAATTACTTCCTTGAAGGCGTTCACGCATTTTGGAAGCACCGTAACCGTTACGTGAGGTAATCCATTTTCCTTTTAATGCACCATCTTCCGACAGTTCACCGTAGAAGAAGTTACTGTAAGTAGATGCAAGATTTGCCTCGAGCTTTACCCAGTCAGATTCGCCTTCCAGGGGAATTGATCTTCCCTGAAAGTTGACACATTTCATTGGGATATTTCCAAACATCTCATAGGGAGAGGTCGCATCCAGCAGGTAGTAGTTTTCACCTATTTTTACCTGGGCAATGACATGGTTGAACTCTGATATCGCTGGTGCATAGAGCCCTGCATAGCCATTCTCACGTGTCGATAAAATAACAGGGATGGCATCTAGTTTCGCATAACGTAAGGCATTGACCAGTCCAAGGTTAATATCGGCGCTATTGCCTGTTCTTTTTTCGATGGCTTCTTTGATATTTTTTGCGTAGATCGAATGGCGGTTATTCCATTTTATTTGTTTCTGGAAGTAGGTATACAGTCGTACCGCTTTCTCCAGGTCATCTTTTGAATCCTGCAATACCGGTTCAATGAACTCTTTCAATGCCGTTTTTCGCTTTACCTGTCCACCAAAACTTTCGTCCTGTACGAGTTTATCTCTGACATTTTCCCACGTGAGCGAAAAGTCTTTTGTCGGTCCCATTGGAATGCTATACCGACCAAGCTCAAAGAAAATGATTGACCTAAAATTTTTGGAAGAGGTCATGTAATCTTCGGTATGGAAAGCCGGAATATTTTCCATGGTATAGGTGGTTTTATTGCCTAAGACTTCTCCAACTTGAGAATCCAGGCCTGTGTTGTAATTTTCTACCTTCCGGTCACTGACGGCTAATCCCCCCTTTAAATTGGCTTTGTAATGAAAAACTTCGGGAATA
The DNA here is from genome assembly GCF_002421245.1 of Sphingobacterium sp. UBA5639. Taxonomy (NCBI): domain Bacteria; kingdom Pseudomonadati; phylum Bacteroidota; class Sphingobacteriia; order Sphingobacteriales; family Sphingobacteriaceae; genus Sphingobacterium; species Sphingobacterium sp. UBA5639. The sequence goes on along the minus strand of NZ_DIJR01000025.1, from coordinate 81,682 downwards.
CGCGTGACGTATTGGCTATAAAGTTTTGGGAGATCTTCCTGAAATTCCCAGGCATTTAAGTTAAAAATAAATGGCGATTCTGTGCGGTAGCGGTATTCAATAATTGTACCTTCTTGGACCTGCGGAATGGCCGCTTTCGTTACCGCATAGTTTTCTGAGGCGTTTTCGTTAAAAATATTCGCTTTCGTCATTTCTGTTTCTACAACCTTATCTCCGACGAGGTGATAGGACGCTCCCTTGATGTCCATAAGGACTTCCCGGTCGTTGCCGCTTTTATATAAAGGGATACTGAAATTAGCGTAATTATAAGCTTCCTTATTTAATATTTTAATGCGGACGTGTCTGAAAAATTGAACAACCGGACCTTTGTTTTTATCATAACTTACTTCGGCTGATCCATATTCGCGTAAGACAAAGGCATTTGCTGCTGTATCTATTTTGTCAACAGTAATGGCAAAATCTTCCTTTTTTATTTTACCGAACGAAAAATCTTGCGCTTGTAGGTATACACCACTAAGCAGGAGGAGGCCAGTGAAAAAACTTTTCATAAAAAATGACTGTATGGTTAAGAATTATAACACTAAAGTATGAAATAATTTTAAATCCAAACCCTTATAAATTAAATTGGTTGAAAAGATAAATGGATCGATCAATTGCGATTGCTTATTTGTCCCGATAGCGAGATAAACTTGTGTTGTAATTAGATAGGATGTGCTCAGATCGCATCCTTACAAGGTGAATTCGAAGCTTAACGTGACATAGCGGTAGTCTTCCCCTTTCCATTTTGGTCCCGAAAGTAGAATCTCTTTGGCTTTGGCATCGAGGTAATCATTTGCACTTTGGAGAACGCTGATATTTGTTGGGAGTCCATCTTTATCGATATAGAAGCTTAAACGGACAGTGCCCTCATAACGGCTTTTAGCTGTTTTTTTCTTGATATAATTGTTGAACGATCTCCAGCCCCAGATAGGTTCGGCACTTTTTGACTTGCGTGAAGACATCGTTGTAACGACGACTTCATCAAGTGAGGCGCCGGAAGGTTGCATTTTGATCGTCGTATTTTTGCTGCGACGCATATTCAATGCGACAGAATTGTAGCCCAGAGCCATGATGTCGACGAGTGAATCCATTGTGCTGGGTTGGATGGTCGCTTGTCCCTGTGCGTCGGTATTCGTCGCAAACTTGCTATTGGGTTGAATGATTGTCACTCCCGAAATAGGTAAGCCTGTCTCTTTGTCCCGAATTGTAAGTTGTAGCGGGGTACCTTGTTGTTGTGGCATCGCAATACCCGGAGCTCTGCCTGCAAGGGTATTGTTTAAACTTGATGTTCCACGAATCATAATGGTTTGGGAAGCATCTTTTTTCTTTGCCATTGGTGCATAACCGATAACAATTGTACTGTCTGCAGGCCTTAATCCAAATACAGGGCGATCATTATTGAGACCTTCCTTCATTTCTTCCAATGATTTTACACGCAGGGATGGTTCCCGGGATAAAACGGTCACCTCTTCGAGTGGATGCTGTTCATGAAGCCGCGTTCGGTTATTATCGGCTAATTGTGGCAAATGATCTTGAGATCCTATTTTTGATGCAATATCATCTGAAGGAATGATAGAATCTGCTGCTGTAACCTTTGTTTTGGGTTTTTCCTGCGTAATACTTACTTCGGCGGTACGCCTCGCTTCGGATGAATTTTTGTCCTGTTGACGGTAAAGGAGGAGACCAATCCCCAATACGATCACTGCCGCTGCGGCGATGGCAAGTCTCTTCCAATCAAAGACCTTTATTTTAGCGGTATTATTTTTCTGAACACGTTGTGCAATTTGGTTGTTGATTGTTGTAAGTACGGTTTTATTCTGATCCATTTCCATACCCATAAGAATATCGGCCAGCATGGGGTCACGCTGTGCCTCACGTTCAAGCGCGTACATCTCCGTAGGAGATAATTCGCCGTTGACGTATTTCTTTAAGTATGCTATGTCGTAATTACTGTTGCTCATTCCAAGCCTCCATGCAATTTTTTAAATTCCGTTTCCCATTCTGTATATAGCTCTTTACTTCGTTCAAGCTATAACCGGTAGATTCGCTAATCTCTTTGTAACATTTTTCCTCTAAGAAGAAGAGTCTGACCGACTGCTGCTGTTTGTCTGGCAACTTTTCCAGACAGCCTTCCATGGCTGTTAGCTGTTCTTCTTTTTCATCATATTGTTCATACTGATGCACGTCTCCTGGAAATTTCACAAATTCATCCAAAGAAATTTGAGATTTGTTCTTTTGAGACCTTAAATACATCAAACAATGGTTCTTGCTTAGTACATAAAGCCATCTTGGGAAGTCCTTGATTTCTTGCTTGTTGACTTTATATATTAATTCTTCAAAGATATTCATGACAGCATCTTTGCTCAATTCGGAATCTTGGAGATACCGTAAACAAACATAGTATACCATCTCGGTATGTCGCTGGTATAGATCCCCCAATACCTGGAGCTCCATGGATTCCTGGTAGTGCAGCAAGAGCTCGTGGTCTTGTGCTGTATCTATTTTTGACGACTTGAATGCGAACATTTTATTGGCTAAAAATATTTTTTTTTTCTGGTTTATGGAAATTTAATATTTGTGGCATCCCTTGGCAAAAATGTAAAGATATGAGAGCAATACTTTTTGTAATAGGCTTGTTGCTATCCTTAGGTGGACATGCCAATCAGGGATATGAGGTCAGCGGTAAGGTTGTCGATGCGAATACAGGGACTGCCCTTGCGGGCGTACAGGTTAGCAATGTTGCTACAAAAGCGCTGGTGCGGACCGACGATAAGGGAAACTATCGTATTCAAGTCCTTGACGGTAAAAATACCTTGATTTTTAGTTATATCGGATATCTTGAGCAACGGATAGCGGTCAACCATCGGACAACGATTGATGAGGCCTTGGCGCAACAAAACACCACACTGGATGAAGTTGTGGTGACCGGATCTGAGCGCAGGGCGAAGCGTCAGACGGCGTCGGTGATGAATGTTAATGCAGCTTTGTCAGGGCAAGTATCGGGTCTGTATATTCGAGGGACGGGTTATGTGCCTAATCAGAACCAAGAATCTTATCAAAAAATAAAGGAAAACAAGTTTATCAATCCACGAAAAGAACCTTTATCAACGTTGGCGGCCGATGTTGATGCTGCTTCCTATAGTAACGTACGTCGTTTTATCAATTCAGGAACACTACCTGAAAAAGATGCGGTACGGGTTGAAGAGATGATCAATTACTTTCAGTATCAAGTGGCCGGACCTAAGAATGGCGAACCTGTAAATATCGTCACCGAATTGACCAAGGCACCCTGGAATACTACACATCAGCTCATGCGCGTAACATTAAAGGCGAAAGATATACCGACGGCGAATCTTAAAGCTTCCAATCTGGTGTTTTTGATCGATGTGTCGGGATCAATGATGGGACCGGGGCGTCTGCCTTTGGTGAAAGCTTCGCTGAAGATGTTGGTTGATCAACTACGTGCTGTAGACCATGTTGCCATTGTGACCTATGCTGGATCGGCAGGGGTAAAACTGGAGAGTACGCCCGGTGATGAAAAGATGAAAATTAAATCGGCTATTGAGGAGCTGGAAGCCGGTGGAAGTACGGCTGGAGCTGCAGGAATTAAGAAGGCTTACGAAATTGCGAAGCAACAATTTATCAAAGGTGGAAACAACCGGATTATTTTGGCTAGTGACGGCGATTTCAATGTTGGGGAAAGCAGTGACGAATCGATGGAAGAGCTGATTGCCAAAGAAAGTAAATCGGGGGTTTTCCTCACAGTATTGGGGTATGGCATGGGGAATCTGAAGGATAGTAAGATGGAAATCCTTGCAGACAAAGGGCATGGGAATTATGCGTATATCGACAACATTTCTGAAGCACGAAAAGCGATGGTGACCGAATTCGGGGGAACCTTGTTTACCGTTGCGAAAGATGTCAAGATCCAGGTCGAATTTAATCCCAGTTATGTGCAGGCATACCGTTTAGTGGGGTACGAAAACCGCTTGTTGGAAGCTGAAGATTTCAATGACGATCAAAAGATGGGTGGTGATATGGGGGTAGGTCATGTGGTGACAGCCCTATATGAAATTGTACCGGTCGGTGTGGAGTCTGGGATGGTCGGAACGGTAGACCCCTTAAAATATCAACAACAAGCGGATCCGGTAGCTGAGCGGAGAAATGCTGAACTGGCAACCGTGAAATTTCGGTATAAGGAGCCCGAAGGGGAGAAAAGCAAGTTGCAACAAAAGGTGATAGGAACTACTGTTACGGAATTGAATCGCGTGAGTGAAGATTTACAGTTCGCCACTGCGGTAGCGGAACTTGGTCTATTACTTCGTGATTCTGATTTTAAGCAAAAGGCCAGTTTTGATCAGCTCATCGCGCGCGCAAAAGCTTCCAAAGGCAAAGATGAGGAAGGTTATCGTGCTGAATTTATCCGTATGGCAGAGAATGCACGGGATTTATCGAGATCGAAAGAATAACTAAAAATGGCTAAAGATGAATTTTTCAGTAGCAGCAATCGAAATGCGGCTACTGGAAATAAGTTTAGTTTGTGGGGCAATAAGTAAAAAAGTAAATAAAATCTATATTTTTAGTTCATCAATAAAAGGAACGTATTTTGCTTCTGCTGATTTGCGCTATGTGATATTTGGTGAGTAAGTGCAATCTGAGCGATGTGTTGTTATAGTATATGGAAATAAAAAATGTTAGATAAATGAAGAATTTTTTCTTGTGCTTTCTTTTGGCTATTGGTATTACAGTGCCATCAGTAGCCCAAAATGCGAGCTTGAATAAACAACAGACCATGGCTTATATTAATAAGCTATATAAGGTAGCTTACCGTTATAAGGATACGAAAATTGACACGGTAACGGTAGATGGGAAGGTGTTAACAGTCTTTCTTTCCAGTGGCCAGCATTTTAGAAGTGATATTGCCAAATCAGATGTACTTGTCATTGCAAGAGTAAAATCCGGTTATCAAATTCGATTTAAGTCTTCGCCAAGCACGGATGAAATTTTATGGGCGATCCAAACGGAAGAAGATGCTAAGCGTCTGAAAAATGCATTGGAGCATTTGGTTAAAATCGTAAAGACCGAAAAAAAGACAGATCCTTTTGGAAGTTAAATCGTAATCGGGGATCCGTTGGGTAATAGAATGTTCGGCAAGGTATGAGCTTGCCGAACTGAATAGAGAAAGTAGTAGGACTTGCACATGGATATGTGTTGAGGATTGCTGAGGGGGTAACCAAATGCCTACTAGATATAAAGACGATTGGCTTCATGGCCGAAATTGATGTGGCTGTTGAAACCATCGATTGTAAATCATATCGCTTATACGAAGTAAGCATATTAACATGAATTCGGTGTTAAAATGTTGTTATCTTATTGTGATTAAGTGTGTTGTGTGTTTGTTTTTGAATTATTTTATTTCTCCTGTTGATGAATTTAATTCCCGGAAGGAACTTAATCCTCTTTCTAGGTTTATATTTCCGAGATAGCTGCTATTCATGCTCCGATTAGTTCCGTCAGCTGCAACAAAACCTAGATATAGATGATATGTATCACTTTGGGTTAGTTTCGGTATTTGAATAGATTCTCGCAAATCCATAATGTAATTTTGAAGTAAAACACCTTGTGAAGCGTTTATTGGATTTTCAGGAATGAGGAGTACCAAGGTTCGGAAATCTGTCAGATCCTCGTACAAGAGTTTTTCGGTGTTTTTTAGTTCCCAAGTGATATGGATAGTTTCGTTCAACAATTGAAATGTTGCCCCTGTAATCTCTTCGTCCAAACCTCGGCTTATGGCAATCTTTTCATAATCGATATGAAAACCTTCATCGTCTTGTTGCATGACATGGTGAAGGTTATAGGACATCGCCGCATTAAATGCTGTCATATTTTTGGCGTAGAGGGAAAAACCGAGCCGTATGACTCTCGTGTAAGGACTTAAGAATTGTTGCATAAGTCCAAATTTGTTTCGGTTGTTCACTTCCTTTTCAGAAAGTGCTCTTTTTTTATTCACCCTCGGAAGAGACCTGACATAATTGATCTCTTTCCATTTACAAAAAACAACTGCCCCCACTTTGCCCGAGGGAGGACCATTTACACCCTGTGTTACATTTGCCATAGTATTAAATTAAATGTGTAGGGGTACTAACACACAACGAATAGATAAGTTTAGTTTAATCTATTAAATAATTGTAAATAAGGTGTTACGTAATAGGGAGTTAATAGGTAGTTAAGACGGCTTCATCCGAATGAGGTCCCTATAAGGTCCCTATAAAGTCCCTACCAAATCCCTTTAAGTGCATTATTTTTTTTGGGTGAAATCGCTTATTGATGAGGTGTTGGTAAATTGGTGTTTGCGAAAAAAAAACTTATTTTTACCAATTAAATCACATCGAATTTGACACATCAGGAAAAGTCGAGCCAGATTAGGAGGGAAATAAATCTTTCCTACCAGCAGCTTAAAGGAATGTATCCCATCTTAAAAAGTCAGAACAGTATCGGAATGGCTCTATTCGCACTGGCGATCCTGGCAATTGTCGTTGTATCGATAGCTTGGTTTCGCGCTGTTGTTCCAACTTGGCTTATGATTGTCAGTAATGCGTTTTTTATGGGCGTGTTGCATGAAATAGAGCATGATCTGATTCATTGGCTTTATTTTAAAAGACAAAAGGCAATTCATCATTTTATGCTTTTTAGTGTATGGATATTACGTCCATTGACGGTAAATCCTTGGATACGCAGGACCTTGCATCATCATCATCATAAGTTTTCGGGTACATTACATGATGTTGAGGAACGCAGTGTTACGAATGGCGAGCAGTGGTCGATCAAACGTCTGTTAACAACTCCCGATGTTGTGTTGGGTGGGCTCTTTCGACTGCATCGCATGTTTAACGATATGGACAGCGAGGTGAAAAATGGAAATCTAAAGTTGGAGACTTCTTCAAAACTAAAACGGATTATGTTTTTGAGCATTGTTCCAGTGACGATTTTTGCACATGTGATTTTATATTTCTTTTTTGCAGACCTGTTATTTGGTTGGTTAAGTGAGGTTTTTGAGTTAGATTTGAGTTTTCCACACTATGTTAATAACATGTTGATAAGTCTGCATGGGATCATTTATGTTATTCTATTGCCAAACTTATTACGTCAGTTTTGTTTGCATTTTATTACATCAAACATGCATTATTTTGGTGATGTTGAAGCTGGAAATGTTATTGAGCAGACGCAAGTATTGACAGTTTGGTGGACTTTTCCGATGCAATTGTTTTGTTTCTTTTTCGGTTGGACACATAGCATCCATCATTTTGTCGTCAATGAGACATTTTACGTACGTCATATTGGGCGCAAGAAGGCACAAGAAATTTTGCGCAAGTATGGGGTTCGTTTTAATGATTTGGGAACGTTTAGAAGGGCAAACCGTTTTCGTGAACTTTCCAACAAAGAAGTTTAGTCCTTTTTATTTACCTTTTTTTTACGATAGGTTTTATAGTTACCATGCTGCTGATAGACGAGGGCTCCCTCTTCACAATAGTTGGTTAGATAAACAGAGAATTTGTTGCTTTGGCTCTTGTCAATACCCAATTGGACCAACACTTCCGAAACACGTCGTGCTGCGTGGAAAAAATCCGAATGATAGACGAGGTCATCCAGTTTTTTGCTTAGCGTGATTCTTTCCTGCGCATCAGGAGGTAGGGAATAGGGCGAATTAAAAACAATATCATGCTGAAAAAATACCGTCGGTTGGATTTCCAGGCTGCGGCATAAAGTTAAAAAGTTTGTGAGCGTTAAGTCTTTTCCCTTTTCTATACCATTGAGTGTTCCTGTTGAAATGCCTGTTAGATGGGATAGATCCCGTAGTGAATAATAAAGATCATTTCGTTTCGCGCGAAAGCGTAAACCAATTGTTTCCAGTAATGCTTTGTCTTCATCCGTCATACAACGAATTGAATGACAATTTGCGCAAAATATAGTTCATTATTTTGTTTAAAAATTTGTATTTATTATTTTTTCTTTTATATTTGTTATAACAGATGATTTAATCGGTACTGAGATTTGTTTAGTAAATAGACCCTACGTCACCGTCCTGTGTAAACCAATATAAAAAGTTATTATCTAGTAGCACACAGGCGAATGAAAAACGAAATTATTTAAGCAGATATTGTCAATTTACCTGGCTTCGGTTTCCAAGAATCCGTCAAGTTCCACCGGAGCCGTGGTAAATTGTCGAGTACGTCGGCACAATGACCGAAATTTTGGTCAGATTCTACCAGATTGTGTATGACGACAAAAGTCGACTTGCCCGGCTTCGGTTTCCAAGAATCCGTCAAGTTCCGCCGGAGCTGTGGTGAGTTGCATGGTTGCGGCTATTCGCCTGTTATTGTCCACTCATAAAATAATAAATCAGATAAAACACAATCAACACACATACTGCAATAATAAGTGTACGTTTGAGATTTCGACCGGCAGGTTCATCATCTTTTTCCTCAACGGCAACATCAGGTAGTTTCTCTTCCTGTTTTTGATCGCTATGTTCGGGGGTTTCATATTTATTTTCCATCACTCAACTTGTTTGTTATTGTAAATAGAACAGTTGCAAATTGTAAATCGTTGAGTTGGGTATATTTTTATTCCTATAAAAAAGCATGTTATGGAGCGCTGAGCACGCGACGTGAATAAATAAAACGGTAAAGCATTGTGTTTTTTCGAGTATTTGCATACATTGCGGCTATAATTAACGCGACAAACCTAAACAACCTGTAAACCTGCGTTTACAAATAATTTTGCGTTAAACGAAGTCTGTAATAAATAATTGAGCACTAAATGAAAAGAAGAACTCTTATCGGAACATTGGTAGCTGGATGTATGATGTTGGCTGTTAGTCCAACATTTGCACAACAGAAAGCTGCAAAAAAGGAAATTGGTCTACAGTTATATTCTGTACGTGAAGAAATCGGTAAAAACGCCAATTTCGACCAGATTCTGCAAAAGATCTCAGCATTGGGTTATACAGGAGTGGAAGCTGCTGGATACAAAGATGGTAAATTATATAACTTGAGCCCACAAGAGTTTAAGGCAAAAGTTGAAAAAGCTGGAATGAAGGTGATTTCATCACATGCAACGAAAACGCTATCAGAGAAAGAGTTAAGCTCTGGAGATTTTACAGAATCCCTAAAATGGTGGGACGAATGTATTGCTACGCACAAAGCAGCGGGAATGAAATACATCGTCACGCCTTGGATGGATGTACCTAAAACACTTAAGGATCTGGAAACGCAATGTCGCTACCTGGATGCTGTGGGTGCGAAATGCCGTCAGCAAGGAATCATTTACGGATACCACAACCACTCGCATGAGTTTAGAAAAGTGGAAGATAAAGTGATGTACGATTATATGTTAGAGCATACAAATCCTGAACATGTATTCTTCGAGATGGACGTCTATTGGGCGGTCATGGGGCAAGTTAGTCCGGTTGATTACTTCAATAAATATGCGGGCAGATTCAAGGCTTTGCACATTAAGGACCACCGCGAAATTGGCCAAAGTGGTATGGTCGGTTTCGATGCAATTTTTAACAATTCAAAAGTTGCTGGCCTGCAATATATTTTTGTTGAGCTGGAAGAAACACGTAACGATATTTATACCGGTTTACAACAAAGTATCGATTATCTGAAAAAAGCATCTTTTGTAAAGGCTAGCTACTTAAAATAGCCAAAAATAGGGAGAAAATTGACCCAGTTGAGACAATTCTCCGTTTGATAGATTTATTATTTTTCGTTAACTTGAATGTAATAAAAAGGGATTTTTTATTGAATTAAATTAGACCATATGAAACGGATTATTGTTGCCACAGACTATGCTGAAGAGGCCGAACATGCCTTAAAGTTTATTATGGAAGTTTTTGCAGGAAAAGAATACGAGCTCGTTTTATTTTCTCTTCAAAATCCTTCCATTCATGCAATGAACGCTCGACTTTCTCCCGATTCTATGTTCAAGATTTTTGAACATCAAAGTAAGGTTTTACGACGTAAAGCCGAGGCGATTACGGCCGAAAGTGGTGTTTTGACTATTCCTTATCTTGCGGCAGGTTTGTTTTATGACCAGATGACAAAATGCATCCAGGAGACGAATGCGGATTTGTTGGTGATGGGAATGGCCAAACGTTCCTTTGATCAGGACATGCTGGGGAATACCACCACGGCAGCAATCAGTAAGTTAAAAATACCTATCCTTTCCGTTCCGCTGGGCGCAAAATTTACGGGTCTGGAGCATATTCTTTTTGCCTGTGATATTGTTCGTGGTGTACAAAAGGAAATTCTTGAAAAAGTCAAGGATTTTGCCGCTGAATTTGGTGCGGTACTGGAGGTTCTCAATATTCGAAAAACTGTTGAGCAGCTGAATGAGGAAAAAGGAAAAGAAACACGTGAAACCATCAACGATGTGATGGGAATCGTAAGTTATTACTACAAAAATGTAACCTCCAATGAGGTTGTAAAAGCGATCCGGGACGAAGTAAAAGAGAGCAGTACGGATCTGCTGGTCATGATCCCCTATAAGTACGGTTTTTGGAGCTCATTGACCCACCGGAGTAAAACACGGATGATGGCATCGGGTCTGGATGTTCCTTTACTGACCATCTCGATCTAATTTTTTTTATTATAAAAGCCCAGGTGAACTGAGATCAGCTGGGCTTTATCTTGATTGTACTTATTGAAATAGGGGGAGTATCCTATCCCAAATTTGCTGGTAGGCTTTATTGTCCCGGACGATCCCCTTATCTTCATCATAATAATTAGGTGCATCAAAGCTCCCGCCTTTACGCCTCTCTATTGAAAATATATTTAAAACTATTTTTGCTCTTTTAGCTTGTAAAGGGCTGATCAGGAAGTTGAAAATTAATTTTTCTCCTTCTTTATTGCTTAGGAGATTATTGTTTTCGAGATACGTACTAGTTTGAATAAATCCCGAAGGCCGATCGAGCTGTGCAATAAAATAACCGCTATCCTGAAGCACTTGAATTATCTTGCTGTATGCTGAATCACTTGTGATCGGGATAGTTTTGGTGCGCTCTGGATTTTGTGCCAACAGGGGGCTGGAAAAGAAGAATACATAAGCAATCAGCATCAAGGAGAATTGGATAAAATGTTTCATATTGCCGAATTAAAGATCTTATCTAATGAATACTGTAATTTAACAATTTTATTTTTGATGACGGGTAATTAGATTGTCACGCTGTTATTTAATTCGTATACCTAATATTTTTAGACTACGTTCTTCCTGATCCAAGGTTGCTATATTGGGTAAGTTGGCCCATTCCTTGAAACCCATCTTTTCAAATAATGCGATACTAGGCAAGTTGTGTGCAAAGATAAATCCCAATAAGGTATGTACGCCTAAACCTGGGGCTTTATCAATGCAGTACTGGAGAATCTGTTTACCCAGGCCCCGGCCGCGTTGCTGTTCGTCCAAATAGATACTAATTTCTACTGTTGCATCATAAGCTGGACGACCATAGAAAGATTGAAAACTTACCCAGCCAAGTACCTGGCTATTTACATCTTCTATCATCCACAGGGGTCTTTTCGAAGCGTTGTGTTCGTCAAACCATTTTTGTCTACTGGCGACAGATACGGGACTAGTGTCTGCTGTGACCATGCGAGAGGCTATGGTAGAATTGTATATTTCTACGATGCGTGGTAAATCTTGTTGCGTGGCGTCACGAAATTTTAATTGATTCATGGTTTGTACTGTTTATTTGTTGTTTGGACGACGCTGATATTCTGTCCGAAGATAGCTTGTGTTGCGAAGAACAAGCAGATAAAAAGAATTAATTTCATGTAGATCGGCTGTATCGTAAATTTGTTTTTGTCAAACTTAGATAAATTGCTTTTTATATGCAATACAATACAGATCATAAAAGTAACAATTCGAGCATGTATGACATTTCTTTTTGTGCGTTGACTGGCTTGTAAGTTGTCGTTTATAAGGATCACTGCAGTAAAGCACACGATTTCTGTGTTTTATGAGTAAAATTTACACTAATTTGAACAAATATTTCACTATATAGTGTTATTTTTTTCTCATCTTAGATTATTCAAAGATATCTCATTAGCGTTACTGATGATAAATCTTAGCGAAATAGCCTGTCTTTTCGTTTCGTTATACAGGAATTTTTCTATGCGGGAATTTTTCACCAGGTTCCGGTCGCCATAAAATCACTAAAAAATTATCAAAGAAGGATCCAGGAAAGAGATGGGCTAAGCAGCTACGCTGATAGCTACTTTTTGAACACAACGAATCAATTATGAACGAATTGCAAGCTGTACCTACAATCCGAATCCGTTCAATGGATGTTATGCGTGGTCTTACGCTATTCCTGATGTTATTTGTTAATGACCTGTTTATTCCAGCTGTGCCTAAATGGTTGGTTCATACAGAAGCAGATGAGGACGGAATGGGGTTGGCGGACTGGGTTTTCCCGGGATTTCTTTTTATGGTTGGAGTGGCTGTTCCTTATGCTGTGGCAGCCCGGGAAAAGTTAGGATCGTCGACAACGGTTATTTTTGTTCATATGCTGATCAGAACATTAAGTTTATTGCTTATTGGGGTATTGATATTGAATGGTTCGCGAGTTGATCCACAGCTGACGGGAATGTCGCATTTGTTGTGGTTGGGACTGCTGTATGTATTCGTTTTTCTGATTTGGAATCATTATCCGAAAGATTCTACCTATCCGCTCTTTTTTAAGGGGATGCGTCTTGTTGGTGTAGTGGGTATTATTTATCTCGTATACATGTTTAAAGCCTCTGATGGAAAGGGGCTGGAAGTAGGATGGTGGGGGATTTTAGGGCTGATTGGATGGGGATATTTTGCCGCGGCTTCTATTTTCTTGTTGAGTCGGGGTAGGATAATCGTTGTTGTATGTGGCTGGCTGATATTTTTTCTGCTCAATATTTTGGCTCACACCGAATTAAAAATTGAACTTTCTGGCATTGGACGGTATCTGCATGTCCTATTATCCGGTAATATACCCTGTATTGTGTTAGCCGGAACACTTGTGGGAATGCTTATGAAACGATATGCGGCAACGCCGCGCATCTTGTTGCGTATCTTGTTTCTCCTTGCCACGATCTGGCTGGCTATGGGTTTTGTTTTGCGTTTTTGGTTTATTTTATCCAAAATCCATGGTACGCCGAGTTGGGCATTGGTTTGTTGCGGGATTAGCGTATTGCTTTTGATACCGCTTTATTATTTCATAGACGTGAAAGGCTACCAGCGGGGTATGCGGGTTTTTGAGGAGGCTGGAAAGAACTCATTAACGACCTATCTTGCTCCCGATCTAATCTACTTTATCTGCTGGGGTTTTCATCTTCCCCTGTTCTTCTATAAACAATCGGAGTATATGGGCTTAGCTATTGCCGGTTCATTGCTTTGGGCTTTTGCGATGTTGTGGTATGCGATCTTGCTGAAGAAGCTACCTATTTATCTGAAACTGTAGGTCGCCCATAAGCATCGAATGCGCATACTTTAACGATCATATTTTAGGACAATCAATATCATCTTGAAACAAAATAAAAAGCTATTATGGAATCTAAATTGAAATCAATACTTAGCCAGACCTTCACTGTTCTGTTATTGACTTTATTATTGTACCCTAGTGTAAGTCGTGCACGAGCAAAAAACAAAAAAGTTGTTATCGCCTATGTCACCTCCTGGTCTAAAGTGATGCCTGATCCGACCTATCTGACGCATATCAATTATGCCTTTGCACATGTCAGCGATAGCTTTGATGGCCTGCGTATAGATAATGAATCTAGATTGAAAGCTATTACGGATCTTAAGAAAGCACATCCACATCTAAAGGTATTGTTGTCCGTTGGCGGCTGGGGAAGCGGCCGGTTTAGCGAAATGGCCGCTGATGAAATGAATCGGCAGAAGTTTGCCAAAGACTGCTTGCGTGTGGTGCGGGAGTTTAATCTTGATGGTATTGACATCGACTGGGAATATCCAACGAATTCTTCTGCCGGGATTTCGTCTTCTTTAGCCGATACGGAAAATTTCACCTTGCTCATGCACGATATTCGCAAGGCTATCGGTAAGAAGAGACTGTTGACTTTAGCTTCTGTGGCGAGCGGTAAGTATATTGCTTTTGACAAGATTGAGAAGGATGTGGATTTTGTGAATATCATGACTTATGATTCGGGACACCCGCCGTACCATCATGCGAGTTTGCATCGTTCCGCTATGTCGGGTGGTACAACCTGTGTGGAGGCTGTAAAGGCGCATGTCGAAGGCGGTATGCCTGTAGAAAAATTGGTGCTGGGAATTCCATTCTATGGCCGGGGCAATAAAACTGATGTCAAAGGTTTTATCGATTATAAAGATCTGCTTGCGTTGCAGGACTTTGAACAGAAATGGGACGATGAAGCGAAAGCACATTATCTTGTCAACGATAAAGGGGAGTTTGTGTTGACCTATGAAACGCCAGAGTCGATTGCATTTAAATGCGATTACGTACATAGGACGGGGCTGCTCGGTGCGATGTATTGGGAATACGCGGGAGATACAGCAGGTGGTGTCTTACGGGATGCGGTCAACAAAGGTATTCTGCAATAAACAACAAAGCCGAACTTAAAGTTCGGCTTTGTTGTTTGTGGAGCTGGAGAGATTCGAACTCTCGTCCAGTCATGGTACTGTATACGCTTTCTACATGTTTAGCTTCTCTTTAATTGTCGGGCGAGGGAAGGTGAGTCGCCTACCTATACCGTACGCCGTAGTTGCTGTTTCTCACAAGTGCTTAGCAACATCACACTTGCCAGTTCTATTGTTCGATGCCCCGAATGTTAAACCAAAGAACAGGATCTAACGGGACAAATAGCTATGTTAAGTCTAACTTAAGCAGCTAAGGCGTAGTTTTCTTCGCCAGTTATAATTCTGAAAGTTCAGATTAAAGTGCTCTACTAACAACGCACTACATGCTTACATAACCGTCTCCATCCTGTCAATTCCGGTCAACCCCAATTATGTCCTACAAAGGTACTATTTTTTTGCTAAATGGGCAAGATATACGCGATTCTTGTTTAATGCCCTGGTTTTGAATGGAAAACAAATGACGCTTTATAAAATTACTTAGGATCAGGTATGGCCAGAATAAAACCTATGGAATTCGTGAAATATTAATGTTGCTTGCAATTATACAGTGCGAAATAAAAGTTATTTGATCGGCTGAATGCTCGGTATTTTCACAGGGACTTTTATAGGCAAGGAAGTTCTTGGTATACCTATGTTTCCAATAAAAAAGCTGGATTTTACATCCAGCTTTTTTATAATTTAATCAATCCAGTTATTTGATCAATCCAGCTCTTTTCAATAGGGGTTCTACCGAAGGTTCCTGTCCGCGGAAGCGTTTGTATAGCACCATTGGATGTTCGGTTCCACCTTTTGAAAGAATATTATCCTTGAATTTAGTCGCGATTTCCTTATTGAAAATACCGTTTTGTTTAAAGTAGTCAAATGCATCGGCATCCAGGACTTCGGCCCATTTATAGCTGTAATAGCCTGAAGAATAACCGCCATTGAAAATATGGGAGAAAGCGGTACTCATGGCATTTTCCTTGACATCGGGATAGAGTTTTGTTGAGGCAAACTGTTCGTCTTCGAATGCTTTCAGATCCGAGATCGAAGTTGGATCCTGTCCATGCCAGCCCATATCCAATAGCACAAAGCTCAATTGGCGCATAGTCGCCATCCCCTCAAGAAAGGACGCGCTTTCGCGGATCTTTTCGACAAGTTCCATCGGGATCACTTCGCCAGTTTCATAGTGTTTGGCAAATAGCTCAAGGGCTTCTTTTTCATAGCACCAGTTTTCCATCACCTGACTCGGTAACTCGACAAAATCCCAATACACAGATGTTCCGGATAGTGTAGGATAAGTGCTGTCAGCGAGCATACCATGTAGGGCGTGTCCGAATTCGTGAAATAATGTTGTCACTTCCTGAAAGGTCAACAGCGAAGGTTTTGACGCTGTAGGACGCGTAAAATTGCAGACAATAGAGACATGAGGACGTTCTTGTTTACCATCTTGAATGTACTGTGGTTTGAAAGAGGTCATCCATGCCCCATTTCTCTTGCCCTTACGCGGGAAGAAATCGGCATAGAAGATAGCCACTAATTCACCATTGTCTTTACTGACTTCAAATGTTTGTACTTCTTCGTGGTAGGTATCTATTGTATCGACTTCTTTGAAGTTGATGCCAAACAAACGATGCGCTACTTCGAAAGCGCCTTGTAAGACATTTTCGAGTTTGAAATAAGGTTTGAGCTTTTCATCCTCCAGATTAAAGCGTTCTTGTTTCAGCTTTTCGGCATAATAGGCGCCATCCCATTTTTCCAGTTGGTCTATGCCATGTAAGTTTTTTGCAAATTGGGATAATTCTGCAAATTCTTTTACTGCTGCTGGTTTCGCTTTTCCCAGTAGGTCGTTTAGAAATTCCTTGACTTTGCCTGGGTCTTGTGCCATACGTTCGGCAAGGACAAAGTCGGCATGGGTAGCGTAGCCTAATAATTTGGCCCGTTCGAAGCGAAGTTTTACAATTTTAAGGACATTGTCCACGTTGTTGTGCTCGTTATCTTGAAATCCTTTGCGGCCTGCCGCGAGGGTAATTTCTTTGCGAAGTTCCCGATTGTCGGCATACGTGACAAAAGGAAGGTAGCTTGGAAAATCCAGGGTAAAAAGCCAGCCTTCTTTTTCGTTGGCTTTAGCCAGAGCATGTGCAGCTTCTATGGCACCCTCTGGAAGTCCGGCAAGATCTTTTTCGTCTGTTACCAACAGCTGGTAGGCATTGGTTTCGGCGAGGACGTTCTCGCCGAATTTCAATTTTAAAAGCGATAGCTCGGCATCTATTTCGCGGAGTTTTCCTTTTTGTTCATCATTCAAAAGAGCTCCGTTGCGTACAAAATCCTTATAGGATTTTTCCAATAGAGTCGTTTGTTCTGCCGTCAATGTCAGTTGATCTTTCTGATCGTATACAGCCTTAACTCGTTTGAAAAGATCGAAATTTAAGGTGATATCATTTCCTAAAGCAGATAATTTTGGGGCTACATCCTGTGCGATTTTTTCAAGATCGGCGTTGGTTTCAGCGGAATGAAGATTGAAAAAGATGTTGGACAAGCGGTCTAGTGTTTGTCCTGAGTAAGACATCGCAGCGATCGTATTGTCGAACGTTGCCGTTTCGGGATTGTTGACGATTGCATCGACTTCATCTTTTGTCTGCTGAATAGCTTCATCAAATGCGGGAATATAATCTTCGTTTTTTATCTGTGAAAACGGAGCCGTGTCGTGCTGCGTTTTAAATTTCTCTGTTAAAATACTCATAGGAGTAAATGTAATAAATATTTATTTCAAGCGATAGCATCTACTTAAATTATGGAGCTGAGATGATATTTGACCGAATCGGCGTTTAAGCTGTGTCGAAAACGTATGGGGAATTGGCACTGCATAAAAAAAGAGCTCCTATGAGCTCTTTTTTTATATTGGGATAAGCGACTAGGCTAGTTTTCCTAATGCTTCCTTGATTCTTTTTAAAGCTTCGATCAAACTTTCATCTGAAGCTGCATAGGACAAACGGATGTAGTTGTCGTTACCGAATGAATCTCCACCTACAGTGGCTACGTGACCAACATTCAATAAGTACAATGCCAAATCAGATGAGTTTTTAATGACATTACCATCTTGGTCTTTTTTACCAAAGAACGAAGAGATTTCAGGGAAGAAATAGAATGCACCCTCTGGTAGATTTGTTCTTACACCTGGGATTTCACTCAATAGATCGTATACCAATTGGCGACGACGAGCGAAAGCTTCTTTCATTTTGTTGACAGATTCTAATCCTTGTTCATAAGCGACGATACCCGCACGTTGAGAAATTGAACAGGTACCTGAGGTTGTCTGTCCTTGTAATTTATCATTTGCGGCGGCAATGGTTTTGTTAGCAGCGATATAACCTAAACGCCATCCCGTCATTGCAAATGCTTTTGAAAAACCATTGATGATGATCACTCTATCTTTGATGCTTTCAAATTGTGCGATGGATTCGTGTTTGTCTACAAAGTTGATATGTTCGTAGATCTCATCGGATAGGATAAATACCTGCGGATGTTTTTCGAAAACTTCAGCTAATGCAGCCAATTCATCTTTGCTGTAAACTGTTCCAGTAGGGTTGTTTGGTGAAGAGAACATGAACAATTTGGTTTTTGGTGTAATTGCCGCTTCCAATTGTGCTGGTGTAATCTTAAAGTTATTGTCGATCTCTGTATTGATAAATACCGATTTTCCTTCTGCTAAAACGACCATTTCGGAGTATGATACCCAATAAGGTGTTGGGATAATTACCTCATCACCGGGGTTGATCAAAGTCAAAATTACATTAGACAGGGATTGTTTTGCACCTGTAGAAACAACAATTTGAGAGATATCATAATCTAAATTGTTTTCTGTCTTCAACTTGTTTACAATTGCCTGGCGCAATTCAGGGTATCCCGGTACCGGCGAATAACGCGTCCAGTTTTCATCTAGGGCTTTCTTCGCTGCATCCTTTACATGCTCAGGGGTGTTGAAATCAGGTTCACCTACGCTAAGACTAATTACATTAACGCCTTTTGCTGCTAATTCGCGGCCCAACTTGGTCATTTTAAGTGTAGCCGATTCGGACAAATTATTTATCCTGTCTGATAAGTATGATGATGTGCTCATGGTAAGACAAAGATATTACATACGTTGCAAATAATCTTCTTTATTTTTGAGAATTTACAAAGAAAAGTAGCTCTTTTATTGGGCTTTTTTAACAAAAGGGCTATTGAAGCGATTTAGCACAGTTATTTAATTGATCCCCGACGTTGGATGTTCAAAACTAATCGTTCTGATTTGTCGTTATATCTTTACCTTTGCGCTCACAAAAATGTTGACTAGTCCTCATTTCATCATTTGCTCATAAACGGTTCATATAAAAGATAAGCATCATGTCAAGACAAAGAAGATTGGTTTTATTATCGCTTTTTACGGGAATAGGTCTGATGATTGTGAAGTTTTTTGCCTACTTCTTAACGGACTCCAGTGCAATCTTTACAGATGCGGCAGAGAGTATTGTTAATGTGATTGCTTCGGGTTTTGCATTTTATAGTATTTATCTTTCGGCACAGCCTAAGGATGAGAATCATCCTTACGGGCATGGTAAAGTGGAGTTCTTTTCGGTGTTTTTGGAAGGTGGACTTATTTTCATCGCTGGAGCCATTATCTTAGCCAAGGCTTGTTACAATCTTTTCTTTCCTGCAGCGTTAACACACCTCGAACAAGGGATTTATCTGATTGGTATTACATCTGTGCTAAATTTTGCTGTCGGATTCTATATCATGAAGCGCGGGCGTGCATTGGGCTCCATTACCTTGGTGGCAGATGGAAAACATCTGCAGGTCGATGCCTATAGTACGGTCGGATTGATACTGGGGTTATTGTTGATGAAACTGACCGGTTTCCTGTGGATCGATGTAGTCATCTCCATTGTATTGGGGCTTTTTATTCTCTTCAATGGTTATAAGCTACTTCGCCAATCGATCGGTGGATTGATGGATGAATCGGATACAGCACTCGTGCAGGATGTTGTTGAAATCTTGGAGCGCAATCGGAAAGATGAATGGATTGATGTCCATAATCTTCGTGTACAGCGCTATGGGAACGAACTCCATGTAGATTGCCATCTCACACTTCCCCGTTACCTTGACCTTACCCAGGTGCACGATGAAATTTCTGCTGTGGATAAGATTGTCAATAAGGAGATGTCGGTACGAACCGAATTTTTTGTTCATGCGGATCCTTGTCTTCCACAGTGCTGCCAGTATTGTCAGGTCAACAATTGCCCAATTCGTACGGAGCAATTTCGGGTAAGAATTTCTTGGGATACGGAAAATGTTACGCGGAATCAAAAACATTTTTTATATGCTATTGCCGAATAGGGAATACTGTTTCTTTCTCCTAATTAACAGGCATACGGTATCTCTGATTTCTTCATGTATAGTAAACTAAAAAAAAGCTAGGTTATATAAATATATATAAAAAAAGGTATCTTTGCCTTTTAGCAAAAGAGTTTAAAAATCCTATATGAAGCACATTCGTAATTTCTGTATTATTGCGCATATTGACCATGGCAAAAGTACTTTGGCAGACCGCCTTTTAGAGTATACCAATACCATCAGTCAGCGTGAGGCACAGGCACAATTACTTGATAATATGGATTTGGAACGTGAACGTGGTATTACGATCAAGAGTCACGCCATCCAAATGAATTATAAAAGAGATGGTCAGGAATATATCTTGAACCTGATCGATACCCCGGGACACGTGGATTTTTCTTATGAGGTGTCGCGTTCAATTGCTGCCTGCGAGGGCGCTTTATTGATCGTTGATGCATCTCAAGGTATTCAGGCCCAAACGATTTCAAATTTATATCTGGCGTTGGAACATGATTTGGAAATTATCCCGATCCTCAACAAAATGGATCTTCCAGGTGCTATGCCAGAAGAAGTCAAAGATCAGATTGTGGATTTGATCGGTGGTGACCGTGATGCGATTATTCCTGCATCCGGTAAAACAGGTCTTGGGGTTCCGGATATTTTGGAAGCTATTGTAGACCGTATTCCACATCCTGTGGGTGATCCTGACGGACCTTTGCAAGCCTTGATTTTTGACTCTGTTTTCAACTCATTCCGTGGTATCATGGCTTATTTTAAAGTTGAAAATGGTGAAATCCGTAAAGGCGACCGCGTGAAATTTGTTGCCACTGGGAAAGAATATTTTGCCGATGAAATTGGGACGCTGAAGTTGAATCAAGTACCCAAAGAAGTCATTAAGACCGGTGATGTTGGTTATATTATCTCTGGAATTAAGGAGGCACGTGAAGTGAAAGTGGGGGATACCATTACGCATAAAGATCGTCCTTGTTCTGAGGCTATCCAAGGGTTTGAAGAGGTGAAACCGATGGTCTTTGCGGGTATTTATCCTGTAGATACGGAAGATTACGAGGAGTTGCGTGAATCTATGCACCGTTTGCAGCTGAACGATGCTTCTTTGGTGTTTGAACCAGAGTCGTCAGCAGCCCTGGGGTTCGGCTTCCGTTGTGGGTTCTTGGGTATGCTTCACATGGAGATTATTCAGGAGCGCCTCGAGCGCGAGTTTGATATGACGGTTATCACGACAGTTCCCAACGTATCTTATAAGGCCTATATGACCAAAGATAAAGAGGAAGTGATCGTACATAATCCTTCAGATCTACCGGATCCAAGTAAATTGGATTCAATCGAAGAGCCCTATATCAAAGCTAATATTATTACGAAATCGGATTTCGTAGGACCAATTATGTCTCTTTGTATCCAGAAACGTGGTACGATCATGAATCAGCATTATTTGACGTCAGATCGTGTTGAATTGGTTTTTGAAATGCCAATGGGAGAAATTGTATTTGACTTTTATGATAAGTTGAAAACAATCTCTAAAGGTTATGCTTCATTTGATTACCACCAGATTGGTTATCGCAAGTCAGACTTGGTCAAATTGGATATCCGATTGAACGATGAACCTGTAGATGCCCTGTCGTCGTTAATTCACAGAAGTAACGCCTATGATTTTGGTAAAAAGATCTGTGAAAAACTAAAAGAACTGTTACCACGTCAACAATTTGAAATTCGTATTCAAGCGTCAATCGGCGCAAAGATCATCGCACGTGAGACGATCTCCGCTTTACGTAAAGATGTTACAGCAAAATGTTATGGTGGTGACATCTCCCGGAAGCGTAAGCTTTTGGAGAAACAGAAGAAAGGTAAGAAACGCATGCGTCAGGTTGGGAACGTAGAGATTCCGCAATCTGCATTTATGGCGGTATTGAAATTAGATTAATCAAAATAACACTATAATAAAGGAGCTCTTGGGCTCCTTTTAAATACAATAAAATCTCCTAAACATGAATCTATTAGATGGTAAACTAGTTTCCGAAAAAATTAAAGAGCAAATTGCGTTAGATGCGGCTGAATTTACGACACAGACTGGCCGCAAACCTCATCTGGTTGCTATCCTTGTGGGGAATGATGGTGGTAGCGAAACCTATGTGGCCAGCAAAATGCGCAACTGTCAACTGGTCGGTTTTGAATCAACAAACATTCGTTATGATGAAAACATTACCGAGGATGAATTGATCGCTAAGGTCAAAGAAATCAATCAGGATGAGTCTATTGACGGTTTGATTGTTCAGCTGCCTTTACCAAAACATATTGATCCGGATAAAGTTACCGAAGCAATTGATTACCGCAAAGATGTGGATGGTTTCCACCCAATCAACCTCGGGCGCATGCAACGTAATCTTCCTTGTTTTATTCCAGCAACACCATATGGTATTATGCTGATGTTGGAATATTATAAGATCGATACTGCAGGCAAGCACGCCGTTGTGGTTGGAAGAAGCAATATCGTAGGATCGCCAATGAGTATCTTACTAGCACGTAATTCCAATCCAGGTAATTGTACAGTGACATTAACACATAGTCGTACAAAAGATCTTAAAACGGAGGTTCTGAGAGGCGACATCGTTGTTGCAGCAATTGGTAAGAAAAATTTTGTTACGGCCGACATGGTTAAAGACGGTGCAGTAGTGATCGATGTGGGTATCAATAGAGAAACTTCTACAGCAACGAAATCTGGTTTTAAGTTATATGGGGATGTTGATTTTGAAAATGTTGCTCCTAAGGCCTCGTGGATTACACCTGTACCAGGGGGCGTAGGTTTGATGACGATTGTTGGTTTATTGAAAAATACGCTCGAAGCTGCGAAAGGAACGATCTATCCAAAGCAATAATTTTGTCTATTTGGCATAGAAGTTGTAAATTGATGTATGCGCGCTCTGATGAGCCGTTGAAAACTACACTCATAAATCAATTTATAATGAAAAAAATTGCACTTTTAGCAGTCGTAGCAGGAGCATTGGTTATGTCTTCTTGCAACAATTCGGAGAAAAAAGACACTACAGCGACAGATTCGGCACAAACAGTCGGTGAGCATGTAGATGCGGCGATCGCAGATTTAAAAAATGCGGAAGAAAATGCGCGTTTGAAAGCAGAACAAGCAAAAAAGGATCTGGATGAAGCTATCGCAAAAGGTGATAAAGCAGCTGAAGAAAAAGCTCGCGCTGCTTCTGAAGAAGCTAATACTGCCTGGGAAAAAACCAAGGCTGCGCTACGTAATGCCGGCGAGGATGTAAAAGAGGGATTGAAAGATGCAAAAGATGCGACAGTGGATGCAACGAACACGGCTGTTGATAAAACAAAGGATGCTGCAAAAGATGTCGCTGACGGTACGAAGAAAGTTGCAAATGATGTTGCGACTGGAACGAAAGAGGCCGCTAAAGATGTAAAAGATGCTTCCAAAAAAGTAGGTGACGATATTAGCCGGAAAGCAAAAAATGTAGGTGAAGCGTTAAAGAATTAGTCGACGTATTTCATTTTAAAGATAGGGAAGGTGGGCACTTTTTTGAGTGCCCACCTTTTTTATATCATATCGTTATCATATTGACTTCAATATGCTTATTGGTAATAATCCCATAACAATTTGGAGAGCTTACGGGTAAGTGCCTCTGCTTCATTTGTTTTACCCCAGCTTTTGTCCGTGTTGTTCTTGGTGAAAATACTGAAAACGTAATCTCCTTTCGGCGCATTGACCAAAATGACCTCATTGCGTACGTCATCTAAAGAGCCTGTTTTTGAAGCTGTTTTGATAGTGGAAGGGATTTGCGATAGCCCTCTCTCGTCATAGAACATGTTGCCCATAAAACGATACATCTGATCGGAAGATTTTGAGGACACAACTTTGCCTTGTCGGATTAGTGTGACCAAGTCGGCCATTTCTTTTGGTGTAGTCTGGCCCCAGCCATATTTTTCCCAATCTGGTTTCCGCCCCTCTGTCTGCGAGTTGACACGTGTATGGGGCAGTTGAAGGCTACTCATTAATTGATTGATTGCGATACCTCCTCCTGCTAGCTTTTGATTCCAAATGCTGGTTACATTATCACTATACGATAGCATAAGTGCGACCAAGGTTTTCAGGTCAACTTGTGTACTATCCTTAAAGAACTGCATCAGTCCTGAGCCACCATAGCGTTGACTCGAACGGTAGAGTAGTTGCTGATCAAGTTGTAGTTCACCTTTTTCAATTTTATCAAAGATACCGACTAAAATGGGGATTTTGACAATGCTTGCTGTAGGGAAAATGCTGTCGCCCTGAATGTTGACTTCTTTATTTTTTTTAAGATGGTGTACATAAATGCCAACATCGCCTTGAAAACCCTGAATGAGCTGTTTTATCTGTGATTCGAGTTTTTTATCGGTAGCGGCTTTTTGTCCAAAGGACAGTAATGATAAGAATAGTAACGTAAATGATAGGAATATTTTGTGCATTGTGAAGTTATAATGTATGTTAAATGTGGTGGATAATAGTTATTTTTATTTTTTATAGGGCTTAAGTTATGAAATATCCATGATTCGTACGCATAAACATCGCTGAAAAATAAACTGGATATTCTAGTATGGACATTGAAAGACTGGTTTTTGACTATGAAGTTATTTATGATTTTGATCGGTTGTAAGCCGAAAAATAGACGAACAGAACAGCATGACATTTTCTTTGGCATTGGGAATGAGCTCAAGGATTTTGTTGATCCCATTAAAGATTTTTGGCCTGAGGCTGATGGTAAAATCCATATTGATGCCTACCGTATTGTCCATAAGATCGGGGAATATGAAATTAAGGTTACTGAAAGGGGGAATGGACAGGCTGTTGATTCGGAAGTGAAATTGTTTTTTGTTAATTTAGGGGGATACAAACCGAATGAATTTGATGAGTTCCATTACAAAGAGCTTATTGTTGCATCGAGTTTGGCCAAGGCTACTGAAAAGGCAAAACGGACTGTTTTTTGGAAGCACCACAGTTCGGCACACATCGATGATAAGTATGGTTTGGATGTTGATGATATTTATGAGATCGAAGATTTGCTATTACCTCGTGATAAAGAGCAGTATAGTATTCAAATTACCCCAAAGACCGGTTTGGAAGAAGATACCATTGCGAATGGCTATTTTAAACTGAGCGCGTTATAGAGGGAATGCGCTATTCGATTTCTTAAACATAAAAAAGGCTTCTCTATAAAGAAGCCTTTTTTATGTTTAACCAGCTTATTGTTGGTTCTGATGTTGTTTTCTAATGACACTATGTTTTTTGCCGTATACAAAATAAATCAATAAGCCTATACCAAGCCAGACGGCCAAACGCTCCCAGCTTTCTATTGGCAATGAAGCCATCATTAAAATACAGACCAAGATTCCCATGATCGGAACGAAAGGAACCAGTGGTGTTTTAAATGGGCGCTCCAAATTGGGGTCTGTTTTACGTAGTACTAAAATACCCACACATACGAGGGTGAAGGCAAATAAGGTACCGATACTTACCATATGGCCAAGGTCTGAAACTGGAACGAAACCTGCGAATATACTGACGAATACCATGAAAATAGCGTTTGTTTTCCAAGGAGTCTGTCTTTTGGATAAGTCTGAGAATATCTTTGGAAGCAAACCATCCTTACTCATCGAATAAAATACGCGGCTCTGACCAAGTAACATCACGAGAATAACTGAAGTGTATCCTGCAATAATCGTAATAATCAACGCTGTATTTAAGAAATGGTAGCCTGTTCTGGCAAAAGCTGTCGCAACTGGCTTAGCGTCCCCCTTAAACATCGTGTAATGTTCGATTCCGGTCATTACGTAGGAGAATAAAACATACAAAAGTGTACAGATTATTAATGAACCGATGATACCTATAGGCATACCTTTTTTTGGATTTTTTGCTTCTTGGGCAGCTGTACTCACCGCGTCAAAACCGATGAATGCAAAAAATACAACGCCTGCAGCACGCAATACACCGCTGATGCCAAAGTGGCCAAAGTCATCACTCTTTAGAAATGACCAGAAGCTTTGTTGCCCACTTTTTACAAGCTCTTCACCTGCATTTACAGGAATAAATGGATCGTGGTTTGCAGGATTGATAAAACTCCAACCCAAGGCGATAAAAATCAATACGACGCCGACTTTTAGAATTACCAAAATATTGTTTACACGGGATGATTCCTGTGTGCCACGCATCAGCAATAGCGAGAGTAAACAAACAATAATGATCGCAGGTAAGTTAACCACGCCACCTTCCCAAGGGCCTTTGAGTAGGGTATCGGGGAGTTGGATGTGGAATATCATCAGGAGCTGGTTGAAATATTGGGACCAGCTGACGGCTACTGTAGCTCCTGCTAGTGCATATTCGAGGACGAGATCCCAGCCGATAATCCAGGCGACAAATTCACCCATTGTGGCATAGGAATACGTGTAAGCACTTCCTGCAACAGGAATCATAGAGGCAAATTCGGCATAACAAAGACCTGCGAACCCACAGCCTACTGCTGCGATAATGAAAGATAGGATAACAGCTGGCCCTGCATTTTCAGCAGCGGCAATTCCTGTTAGGGAGAAAAGTCCTGCCCCAATGATGGCCCCAACACCGAGGGCGATAAGGCCCGAGCTGGACAGTGTCCTCTTTAGCGTGTGTTCACCATTTTCATTTGCTTCAGCAATGAGTTGAGGAATCGATTTTTTAAATAGCATAGGATTAATTCTTTACGATTATTTAGCTTTTTAATTGTTTAATTAATGTCAAATATAAATGATCTCAATGAAAAAAGGGAAGATTGCTCCTCCCTTTTGTAATAAAATCTGAATCAAATGCTTGTTTGGGTACTAATATGCTGCTGTAAAGCGTTTATTGAGGAATTGTTTGTTCTCAATTTCGTCTGCTATTGCTACAGCAAGATCCTCTACTGATAACCTAGATCGACCTTCCTGGTCAAATACAGGAGCATCAAGGCCTGTACGGTATTTTCCTGTACGGGTTCCACCAGCATGGGAATTCATTTCTATAGCAGGACTAAACATGGTCCAGGTAAGTTGATCTTCTTTTTGGATGGTTTTCAGGTAATCTGCTGCAGCTAAAGCCCCAGGTTTAATTTCTTTTGGAAAATCCGGTGAATCGACCAGTCTATTTCCATCAATCAATAAACTTCCTGCACCACCAATAACAATGAAACGATTGATACCGGCATCCTTAACAGCCTGTTGGATTGCCAATGCACCTTTTGTAAAATCTTCATAAAGATTAGGGTTGGTCCATCCGGCATTGAAAGCTGAAACAACAACATCAACACCTTTTAGAGCAGAAACCAATTGATTATTATCATTGATATCTACTTGGAGTTTGGTTACTTTTTCAGTCGATGGAATATTTTCGGTGTGGCGGGCGATTGCAACGACGTCATAGTTGCGGTCTACCAATTCTTTTACGAGATGAGATCCTACGTATCCTGTGGATCCAATTACTGCTACTTTCATGTTTCCTTTAATTAAATGTTTTGCTAAAATCAGCTAGGGTTATCTTTTCCAAACGCTGTACAATATCAGTGTCGACTTCCTGATACAGATCCTGGAGTTTGGAGTTGATATTTTTGCCAACAACACAGGCCGGATTGGGATTGTTAAATTTCCCGCCGAAATCGCTTTGCTTGGTGCTGATATAAATATCAGCCAAGGTAATCGTTGGATTCTCGGGATTTATGCGAATACCGCCGCCCTTACCTTCTTTACTCGTGAGTAAAGATGCTGTTTTAAGAGATGCAATTTCTTTGCGAACCACACTTGCATTGACCTGAATGCTTGACGCAATATATTCAGAAGAAAGCCATTGATTTGCCTCCTCTAACTGTGCCAGAACCATAATGTGTAATGCTGTTGCGAACCTCAAGTTGTGTAACATCCTATGCTGATTTTTCTAAATTATAACACAAAGTAACAGAAAAGGTTTTAAACTGAAATAAAAATTATTACAGTTTAAAACCTTCTGACAATCACGTGATAAAAGTGTATGTTTTTTATTTTTTCTCGTTAAATTTTTTATAACTATCCATGATATAGACCTTCAAAGTTTCTTGGCTGCTGTTTTGGATAAATTTATAAGATGGTCTAAATCTTTCCTTAAACAGGGCTAGATCCGAACCATTGAGCGGAGTCAATTCTTTAATCAGGTTTTCTGAGAACTTTCTGTCAACTGCTCTTTTTTCGAGTTCATCGACCAGAAGTTTATAGTTTGAACGCGCTTGTTTTCCCTCTTTGCTAAATATGCGGCTTGGAGAAATCCGTACTCCACCGCGATTTTGACTGGCGTCAGAATACTTTCCTAAAGTCTTCTCGCGCTGGATTTCAGCAGCAAGTCTGCTGTCTGTCATCCGTTCGACGACAACTTCACTCAGTTCGATAACATTATTCATTCTGTTCAAATAGATTCTGCGTAAGCTTGTATCATAAATGAAGACTGTATCCTGTTCGTATCCGACGGCCTTGATCAACAAGAGGTCGTTTATATTGGCGTCAATAGCAAAGGAGCCATCTCTATTGGTCTGTACTTCAACCTTGGTTCTTAAATTTTGGATCTGTGCAGCCTCGATTTTCTCACCGCTGACAAGTTCCATAATAATCCCCTTGGTTTTTTCCTGTGCAACAAGATGTCCACTCATTAGCGTAATAAGTAAGCAGCTTAGAATCGTTTGTAAGATTTTCATGCGAATAAATATAGTTATGTATTTTCAATCTATGAATGAACAGGATATTTGCTGTTTTGTTTACGCCGTACGTTCATGATTGTTCTCTAGCCAAAAATAACGAATAGATTTTGAAAATTTGCTAATTTGCTTTCCACGAATTATTGTCTGGATTCTTGTCTGGCATAACCATGTCTGGATCTAACTGTACGGATTGCAATGATTCTGTGGTCGGTATTTTAAATTGCCATACATCGTTTCTTTCCCAGATTTCCACCGGTAGTTTTTTTCGGATCTTCTTGCCCGATACGGTTGTCGCTTCAATAATAACTGGCATCGGTAATTTTTCGAGATTTTCCACGGTGACAAGTGCGCCAAATTTTGGCTCGTTGTTGACATAGGATACTGATTTTATACCTTGGTCCATTTGCCAGTTGTTGACAAACCACCCGCGCCAGAACCAGTTTAGGTTTTCTCCAGCACCGTTTTCAATGGCTTTGAAGAAATCCTCTGGAGTAGGGTGTTTGTAAGCCCATTCTTGGATATATTTTTTAAAAGCGTAATCGAAGCGCTCAGGACCGATGATTTCGTTTCGCAATAATTTCAGTCCATAAGCTGGCTTATAGTAGACCAAAGCACCAATATTACGTTCTTTCATGTTTTGCGGGGTACTCATGATCGGTTCAAGATTACGGGCAGTAAAGATGTAGGATCTGCTCGCCTGATTACGGTAATATTCACCATTATTGAATTCCTTTGTAGCGAGTTCGTTAATAAATGTATTGAACCCTTCATCCATCCAGCCATGTTCACGTTCGTTGGATGCGACAATCATTGGGAACCAATTGTGACCAAACTCGTGGTTAGTAACCCCCCAAAGTGAACCTGCTTTGGCCCGATTGCCACAGAACGACAAGGCTGGGTATTCCATTCCACCAACATTGGAAGCTACATTCACAGCTACAGGGTAAGGATATTCAAACCAGCTTTTTGAATAGATTTCAATTGCGGCTTTTGTATATTCTGTCGAGCGTTCCCAGGCATTGTTACTGTTACTTTCAATTGGATAGGCTGACAAAGCAAGGGATTTTTTTCCGCTGGGCAGATTGATCTTCGCACCATCTACTATAAATGCCGTAGAGGAGGCCCAGGCAATGTCTTGCGCATTATTAAGTTGATATTTCCAGGTTAAGGTTTTCTTGTCAGGTCTGGAGTTTTTTGCGGTAACTTCTTCGGCGGAGCGGATGATTACGGTTTCATCGCTACGTTGTGCCTGTTGGTATCGTTTGAGTTGCTCAGCTGTAAATACTTCCTGTGGGTTTAACAATTCGCCACCCAAGACAACCATGTGGTTTGCTGGAGTAGTGATCTCAACCTGGTAATTTCCGAATTCACGATAGAACTCTCCTGGTCCTGTATAAGGAAGCGTATTCCAACCTCTAATGTCGTCATAGACACACAGTCTTGGGAACCATTGTGCAATGGCATAGATTTTTCCGTTTTTTGTATCAAGTATACCGGTACGATCAGCTCCATATTTAGGAACGGTGTATTGGTATTTAATCTTAAAAGTTATTTTTCCGCCCTTGCTCTTTAATGCCGTCGGAAGTCGAAGCTGCATGCGGGTATCGTCAATAATATGTTCGATCGTATTTCCGTTTACGTCCGTAACCGATTGTATCTGATATCCACCATCAAAAGTGGAGTTGCCATCACCGTAACGGCTGTCGGTCAAGGGGGAGATCAATTGACCACGGCCATGTTGTGAAAACATATTTTGATCTAACTGCAACCACAGATAGTTCATATTGTCCGGACTATTGTTACTATAAGTAATCTCAACAGCTCCTGTAATTTGATCATTTTGATCATTCAGGGAAGCCTGAATTTTATAATCGGCTGCATTTTGCCAGTAGGCAGGGCCCGGTTTTCCGGCTGCGGAACGATATTCGTTACCATTATTTTTAAAAAACAAGGGTGCAAAGGCCTCAGTATAGCTATAATTGGATGTTTTCTCCTGTGCAAAGGCCGGATAAGCATAGCTCAACGCAACAAGGCTTAAAGAAGCCAGTGCAATTCTTTTCATCATACGTTTACTTAAATTATGTTTATTTGCTCCAATATACAATGAAAAGTACATTGAGCCAAAAAAAACGAAAACGACGTCTTAAAAGTTAAGGGAAAAAGGGGGACTTTAAAGGTGTATTTGGTACAATTGGAGGCTTTTTAAGACCTCCATTCCAGGGAGCTTTCTGGAACTATTTTAAATTTGTTACGTACTCTGTTTCATTAAAACCAAGTAATATGCCTTTATTGTATTCAATAACGGGACGTTTAATCATACTCGTGTTTTCCTGAAGCACCTTATTGGCGCTATTACTGTCTACGACTTGTTCTTGAGTTTCCGGAGATAGTTTTTTCCATGTAGTTCCCTTTTTATTCACTAAGGCCTGCCAGTCTACCTGTGTTTCCCATTCTTTTAATTTATCCTCACTGACACCTTCTTTTTTGAAGTCATGAAATTGAAAGGGGATATTGTTGTCTTCCAACCATGTAAGTGCTTTTTTTACTGTGTTACAATTTTTGATACCGTATACCTGTAGCATAATAGTGACAATTTGGTGAATCCAAATTTAATCAATCTCGACACAATATTTAAAATAATTCGTATTTCTGAATACATTCAAGATGCCTTATCTGTAATCCAATGATAATTGCGGATATCCTGTTGTTCATGGTATTGGGAAAAATAGGGACAAGTGGACTATTCTATTCAAAGGAATAATCAGAGGTTTATGATTTGTTAAGATTCTATATTCCCTATGGATTGATAGTGTATTTAGTACACTATAAAAATTAGGAAGTAATAATAATTTTTAATAATTTAGTAGCTTCAAGTATAATGAAAGATTAAAATAAATCAATAACAGAAATATGAGCCTAAAAGATTTTAAAGGTGTATTGACAGGAGATCAAGTACAAGAGTTGTTTGAGGTAGCGAAGAAACATAAGTTTGCTTTGCCTGCGGTAAACATTATCGGAACAAACTCTATCAATGCGGTTATGGAAACTGCGAAAGCAGTAAATTCTCCTGTAATTATTCAATTGTCAAATGGTGGAGCGCAATTCTACGCTGGTAAAACCTTGAACAACGATAATTTACAAGCTTGTGTATTGGGAGCGGTATCTGCAGCACAACATGTTCATTTATTAGCTGAGCATTATGGTGTAGCGGTTATTCTGCATACAGATCACGCAGCTAAGAAACTTTTACCTTGGATCGACGGTTTGTTGGACGCTGGCGAGAAATTCTTTGCGCAACACGGAAAACCATTGTTCTCTTCTCACATGTTGGATTTATCGGAAGAGCCAATTGAAGAAAATATTGAAATTTCAGCTAAATACTTAGCACGTATGAAACCACTTGGTATGACCGTGGAGATCGAGTTGGGTGTTACAGGTGGTGAAGAAGATGGTGTTGACAACTCGGATGTAGATAGTTCAAAACTGTATACTCAGCCGGAAGAGGTTGCCTATGCTTTTGAAGAACTGTCTAAAGTATCTGACAAATTTACAGTGGCAGCTGCATTTGGTAACGTTCATGGTGTTTACAAACCAGGTAATGTGAAGTTGCAACCAGTTATATTACACAATTCACAAGAATATATTCGTGAGAAATATAATCTTACTGCTGAAAAACCAGTAAACTTTGTATTCCACGGTGGTTCTGGTTCATCTCCTGAAGAAATTGCAGAAGCGATTTCATACGGTGCAATCAAAATGAACATTGATACCGATATGCAATGGGCGTTTTGGGATGGTGTGAGAGCCTATGAAGCGAAAAACCACGATTATTTGCAAGGTCAAATCGGTAATCCTGAAGGAGCTGATTCTCCGAATAAAAAATATTACGATCCACGCGTTTGGTTACGTAAAGGTGAAGAAACTTTTGTTGCTCGTCTGAAAGAAGCGTTCGCTGATTTGAATGCAGTAGATGTCAATAGCAAACTATAAGTATAAGCTAAAAAATAGATTATAAAAACGTCTTTAGTGCCCCCAAAAAGTTAAACACTTTATGGGGGCATTTTTTTATGTCAAAATAGGTTAAAAATATTGTTCTTAGTAGGAATTGGCTTATTTTTTGACGAACAACAATAAAAAGTCAAGTAAATATGAAATTTTTAGGAGTCAGTGTAATTCTTTTATTAATTGCCCAAATGGGGTTTGGGCAGGTGAAGCAAAATGTTGGCGATTTTTCTTCGGTTGTAGCGACAGACAAGATTCAGGTGGAGTTGATTAAGTCCGACGAGTCCTTGGTGACGTTTGAAGGACAGAATCACGAGAATGTTAAGGTGGTCAACACAAATGGATCCTTGGTTTTGAAAATGAATACGTTGAACATGCTGCAAGGGGGGAATATCTCTGTGAAGGTGTATTACAAGAGTTTGAACAATGTGGAAGCAAAAAAAGGGGCCAAGGTATTTGCGACCACAAATAATACAGTTGCTGCTGATCACTTAAAAGTATATGCTTCAGAAGGTGGTCTGGTCGATCTCTATACAGCGGTAAAAACAGCTGAAATAAAAGTGACCTCAGGTGCTACAATCGCTTTGTATGGAAAGGCAAACAAACAGGAGATCATTTCGAATTTTGGCGGTAAATATGAAGGAAAAGATTTTAAGACGAACACCACGGTGGTAACCGTCAATGGTGGTGGTAAAGCGGATGTTTATGTTACTGATTCCATCGAAACCAAAACACGTGGCGGTGGCGTCATTGATGTTTATGGAAAACCAGAACAACGTGTAGAAAAGAAAATGGCTGGTGGAACAGTCAATTTTAAATAAGTGAACTGTCTTGGATTTGTCAATTTTCTGATGCTTAAATTTTAGGTGATTGAAGCGAAAAGAGTGAAATTTAGGGTAGGAGATGGAATAAAAAGGGTTTAACTTAACCGGGGTAATGATCGTCGTTTAACCTTTTTATTAAAAAGGTCAGTTATTTTGTTTTTCTCATCAGAAACCTTCTTCATTTGTGCTTAAAATATCTATTTTTGTAAGGGAATAATAAAAATAGTATTATGGCAAAGCGTAATTATGTTTCAAATTCTACGGAATCTACGCGCATGTTCAAGAATGACTTTTTAGAGTCTTTGACGAAGGTGCATTGGAGTGTACCTTTGATTTTCTATGTACCCGTGGTTGTGTTCTTTTCGTATAAAGCGCTAGTTTGGGGAGAGGTTTCCTTCTTAACATACATGGGGTATTTTATTTTTGGTTTAGCTTTCTGGACTGCTTTTGAATATGCATTACATCGTTGGGTATTTCATTTTCACCCGACAACGGAATGGGGAAAGCGAATTGCTTTTATTTTCCATGGTGTGCATCATGATTACCCAAGAGACCGTATGCGTTTGGTGATGCCATTGTCAGCGAGTATTCCACTCGCTCTTTTGGTGTATCTTGGTTTTACATTGTTTTTCTCGAATGAGTTTATCCTGGCCTGCTTTTTCTCAGGTTTTATGGTGGGGTATTTGATCTATGACGAATGTCATTATGCGATGCACCATGCTAATTTTAAAAGCGGCATTTTCAAACGCATCAAGCAGCACCATATGTTGCATCATTATTCTGATCCCGAAAAAGGCTTTGGAGTAAGTTCTTCCTTATGGGATGAAATTTTACGCTCAGGTTTCGAAGAAAAGGAACCCAAAAAAGAATCTACTTCCTTAAAAGAAGAAAAAGCATAAATTGAATCACATCAACTAAAAAAGCCCTGGATAGTTTCCAAGGGCTTTTTTTATGGATTAATTTTTATTTATCAATGTGATCAAGTGGGCTTTGTAGGCCAACTTTAGATCAAGGGTTTCTTGTTGGGATTGGCCTGCAGGTATTCCAGTTTGAACTGAAACATTTGGGCCATTTTCTGCGCACGCCATTTGGCCTCTTCGGCCTTTTGTCCACTG
This sequence comes from Sphingobacterium sp. UBA5639, assembly GCF_002421245.1. Lineage (NCBI taxonomy): Bacteria > Pseudomonadati > Bacteroidota > Sphingobacteriia > Sphingobacteriales > Sphingobacteriaceae > Sphingobacterium > Sphingobacterium sp. UBA5639. The sequence continues at coordinate 46,960 of NZ_DIJR01000025.1, read as the reverse complement.
TATAAGCAATCTACTGTTGCTTCGAATAAATTGAGCCATTGACCAAAGTGTTGTGCATCAATGGGTAAATTGATATGGGGTGGAAAAGGGCTGCCGAAATAACTATGTTCATCCAGCAGGATAGTCTGCCAGAAACTATACATCTTTTCAAGATGTATAGCCCAATTGTCTTGGATTCGTTCTTTAAAAATAGGTCCGAGCAAAGTATCTTTACGTATCGTCGTATAGAATTGATCTACTAATACTTTAATGTCATCGAGTGTCTGAATATCCTGTTTCATCGGCGTATGATCTATGCTCATGAATAAAGGCCTATAGCTGGATCAAAAACTTTTTCATGATGTTTATCTGGATTAAATGTAGTGACATTTATAGAGAATCGCATCACTTGGATGTAAAGATGTCTCGTTGAAATTTTGTAATTCTCTTTTATTGTCAGTAAATTGACTCAATACTAAGGGAAAAACATATGGGAAAATACGTTCTTTTAATCCTATTATCGATGGGATTTTATGCTGTTGAGGCACAGGTTACAACAATTTCGATCAATAAGGAAAATTTTCAGTCTTCTGGTTTTCCATTTAAGGGGAAGCGTGTGTTACAAGTAGAACGCCTTCAGACTCCAAAAGAAGATAATTATATTGTTTTTTCAAAAGAGGAACGGGGTGCTGATCCCGACAAACTTTATGTACAACAATTTCAGCAGATCGATGGAATGTGGCAGCTTATGGCTGATGAATTGATATCCGAAGAAGGGATTGTTACGTCGGTTTGGGAATCTCGAAAGGCATTTTTTGATGCGGATAGGGATGGTAAATTGGATGCATTATTTATCTATTCAAGGCATCCAAAGGATGACCTGCAAAAGCAGCTAAGCTGTATTGGACTAGTTCTTTATAAGAATAAGTTTTACCGTCTCCGTGCAGAGGAAGCAGATGGTTATAGCCAAACAACGTTTTCGGACAATTATGCATCCCTACCGGTTGAGGTAAAAGAAAATGTGGAACGTTATTGGAATAATCTGGATAAAAGATAATATAGGCTACGCGTCTGGAATCTACCGAAAGATCGATGGATCATACGATCTTTCGGTAAACTTGTTATTGTATATTTGATCAAATAGTAAGCATTTCCGCATTTTTTGATCACTAATTGATTTTACCTATGAAAGGCTCATTCAATAGGTTATCTCAAAGCATGGACAAGATATCGTTTAAATCAATGTTACTGGAGTGCAGCGAGCAATTGCTTTTCTTCTTCGATTTGCGTTTTACTGATTACGTAACGTGCGATATGCTGGTCCTTCAAATGGTCTATCGTTTGAATAACATCTTTCGTGCGCGCTTCTTTGCTAGGTTTAATCAATACAATCATGTCCTTTGTATTGGGCATGGTGCTAATCTTAGCTTTTAACTGTGCAATAACAGCCGAGAGCCCTTTGTCGATATCTACCGGTATTTGTGAAGAGCTGATCGGTTTTTTGAAATCCCCATGATACCACATGAATTTTCCTTCGCCCAGGATAAGAGTTGCCGTGCGGTTTTCATCAATAAGAACCGAACTTTCTATAGCTGATTTAGTTTTGTCTGGCATGGCGATATCCATTGCAGATGGTTTATTTAATGTTGTGGTCAACATAAAAAATGTAATGAGAAGAAATGCGAGGTCTACCATCGCTGTTAAATCTACTTTAGGGGCCATTTTCCTGCTTCTTATTTTTTTCTTTCCCGTTTCTTGCGTTTTTTGATTTAATTCTGCCATGATCGTCATCTTTAGGTTAACACGTTGTTGTTACTCCTTATAATGATGGCAGAAAAGAATGGATTCCACAGTGTTTTTTAAAAAAAAATTGAAGTTTTTTTTAGATACTTTCTGTGTTTTTTTTCTTAACTGTTGGTAATCAGTTTTTTTACCTGGTGTTTTGGTTTGTTCGTTGTTGATCAGATTTGTTTAATTCGCTTGTTATTTTTCCTTTCATCCAATTTAGGTCGGTTGCTAGGCTGTCGAAATTTATCGAGTTGGTTTGGTGACTTAATTTGAGTAACAAGGTTACTTTCGTTGTGATTTTAATTTTTGTACAAATAGTTGTGTTTGCAAAAAAGCCCTTCAATGCTGAAAGGCTTTTCTTGTGGAGTGGTTGTTACGTTACTCAGCAAGCGCCTTGGTTAGGTATGCGTTTATAAATTATTTTGTTATCTCTTTGTACATAGTCGCCCGCTACTATTGGATACGAATACTTAGGCGCGTACATGACACCACGACCCCTTATCGTTATTTTGTCGTTTACTTTCAAGCTTCGCAATTGTTGAAATTCATTGGAATTTTCCAGGCCAAAACTGAGAATATAGTCTTCACGATTAATTCTAACCATCACACCGAAACCTAACTGTGCTCCTAGTGGAAGATAAAGCGAAGTTACAACTGCGGCTATGTCGGCAGAATTCTTTATCTGATTGTTTATTTTCGCCGCGTTGTCAAGTACTTTTATGCCTTCGGGAGATTCTTGCCATTTTTTGAACTTTATACCATTAGGACTCGCTTCCCATTTATTCCTTTCGGCGGTCATTTCAGAACGAGTGCGTGATTTCGCAGCCGATTTTTTAAAAGTTTCATTTTTGATTTCGCGATTGGCAAATGCCAAGCCGCTTCCTATGGCAAGCGGTAAGACCAATAAATAGATAATTTTTTTCATATTTTTAAAAGTTTAATGAAGATTCGATTTATCACAGTAAATTAGATCCGTTCAAACTTTTTTCTCGTATCCTTTTTAGCGTGATGTAACAAAAATACGTTGATGATTCTTATATAGTGGGATTTAGACTGTAAATAGTGATGTAATCTTTGTAAATAAATTGTAAATCGTATGTCTGAAAGCCGAAATATTTTCTCAGGGAACCGGAAGTACTTGTATGGCGGGATAATGCTCTTGTTTATTGCAATGGCCTTTATCGCTTTTGATAAGACTGGTACAGACGATTTTGATAGCGCCAGGAGAGAAGTTTTGCTTCGGCGGATAGGGGATGAACTGCTTACACAGTCGGGTGACAGTAGATCAAGGGTGCTTCCGATTGAAAAGATTGAAGAAAATGAATATCAGATCAGGTTTGAGAATGAAATCACCTTTAAACCGGACTCGCTGGTGAGTGCTATTCAGCGCCTGTTGGTCAATGATCCTCTTGCCAGTGATTACGTTGTTAACGTCCTGAATTGTGGCAACTCAAGCGTAGCTTATGGATATGCTATTTCCAGTAATAAAAAAGATGATATTATTGCTTGCAGAGGAAGAGTGCAACCTAAAGGATGTTACATGATCAATATTAAATTTAAACCGAGCGGGATAAATACAGCAGCGAATAACTATTTTCTTGGTATCGTGTTGTTTTTAGCATTTGCTGGATTCTTTTTTTTGAAATCGGATCGGAGGCGAAGCATTGTGTTAGACGATCAAAATAACAGTATTTTAACCTTTGGGGCCGTTTTGTTTAATCCGCAGGAGCGAGAAATGATCATTAATGAAAACACCATAGATCTCACTGGAACGGAAACCCGTTTGTTACATATTTTAGCCTTGTCTCCTAATCAAACGATAGCGCGAACACGACTGCAAAAAGAAATTTGGGAAGATGAGGGAATTATTGTTGGACGCAGTTTAGATATGTTTATATCAAAACTTAGAAAAAAATTGGAGTTTGATCCGAATATCAAAATTACGGTTATACGTGGTAAAGGATATAAACTTGAGGTAAGTTCTTAAGAAGAGTAAGGAGATAAATTTGGCTAAAATGCAAAAAGCCTTTCATTTCTGANNGCGGAGAGTGAGGGATTCGAACCCCCGAACCTGTGACAGTTAACGGTTTTCAAGACCGCCGCATTCGACCACTCTGCCAACTCTCCGCGACAAAAGTAGAAATTTTGTGTAGAATTACAAAACTTATTTTACATTTTTCTTTGTTTAAAAGCAGTTTTAGCACTCTTAAATAGAAATGTAGCTGAATACCAGTTGGTTATTTTTAGGGGTTGACCACCTTCCGATGTCATATTGGAGATAGCGGACTCTGCCCTGGACGATATGTCCGCTTTAGATGGGATCATAATCTTGTTTTAGGTTATTTATTGCAATTAAAAATGTAATCATGAACGTATTCTTAAGGAGCAAACATGATCCGATTTTTCAATTCCCGAACTGTCGTTCTAACTCCTGTAATTCAAAAATAACTTCGTTGATTGATCGGTCAATTTTAGCGAGTTGTCTTTTACCCAGATAAAAGTAGGAAAATAGAATCCAGCTATAGGTTGGAAGGTAAGTCAATAAATAATAGTGGAAACTAGCACCCGCTAGGATTTCCCGAAGATAGATCGAGATCGCTATACCGAGAAGTAGATGATAAATCGGCATATTCCAATGAATTCTTTTCTTTCGAAAGGAGTCAAACTCTTGCCACTGTTGTAAATGCTCGGTAGGTAAAGCTGCTTCGTTGATCTGTTTGACTTTACGTGCAGTGGTCAACATTAAGTATGCCTGTATAAAACAAAGGAACGATACGATAAACATCGCTGTGTACAATGTGAGCGTTTTATGCCTAAAATCAAGGAAATATGCCAGAGCAAGAATAATTAATCCTGTTGCAAGCAATAAAACAGCACCGGCTATTTCTTTCCTTATTAATTCTTGACGAAAGTTTTTGGCCTTATTCAGGTGTTTTGGGGGCAAGATATTTTGTTTGCTATCCTGTTTCCAAAGATGTTGTAAATCGTTAAAGTCTTGCATATTTATGGAAAATTTCGGTTAATTCCTTTTTAATTCTATGGATTTTTACACGGAGATTATTCTCTGTAATTCCCGTAATTTCTGCTATTTGCTCATAAGGTTTTTCATCTAATACCAATGTGATCAGTACTCTATCAGCTTCTTTCAGCTTGCTGATACATTTGTACAGCAGATCAATCTGCTGTATTTTTTCATTCGATGAATCCTCTGGTATATCGATGCAGCTTGTGTCGGTCATTTTTTTTAAATGCTGATGTTTTTTTCGCATACTCGTCAAGCAATTATTGATCGCTATTCTGTAGATCCAGGTGCTTAATTTGGCATCGTTGCGAAAACTGTCGAGTTTTTTCCATACAGTAATGAAGGTCTCTTGGATTAAATCTTCTGCATTATCTCGGTCTCCGGTATAACTGAGGCATAACTTGCGGATGGCCGGCGCATATTCTTTGTAAATAATCTCAAAGTTTTCTTTGTTGGTCATCGGGTTATTTTAAAAATGTGTCTAGTTCTTTAAAAAACCAAATTGGCTGATCATACATAATAAAATGCTTACTGTTGGTATTGCGTAAAGTTAGCTTTTTTACATACTTATATTGCTCGGAAAGAATCTGTTGTGATTTTTCCAGCGTTTCGTACTTACTACCTAGCACCAAAACGGGTATCGTAATTTTAGCAAGATCCTGGCGGATATCCGTCGTCATCATTTCATAAAACGCAGATGCTAATGTAACTCTATCGCTTTGTACTTGCCATTCGGCTATTGTTTTGGCTTTTATAGAATCAGTTACCAGCTGTCGTGCTATATTTTCAGCATACACACTAAGTTGTTGGTTTCCCATCGAAGTAAATTGTGCGATAAGTGCATCTTTATCGACAAACTTTTTCACTTCCTCTACACTTGTATTTGGGTTCTGCATGCCCGGGTAGAACGGTACTCCGTCCACAACGATAACTTTTTGAAATAGCGAAGGTGCGGTGCTTGCGATCCAGAGACTCAAAAAGCCTCCTAAACTATGGCCTAGAAGAATCGGATTTTGCAATTTTTTTGCCTCTGTATATGCTATGATTTCATTGCGCATAGTCTCAAGCAATGCTTCTTTAATAGCTGCTTGTCCTGCGAAGCCAGGAAGTGTAAGCACGTGACATTCGTATTTGTCTTTTAAGTGATTTACAGTTTCTGTCCATACGGTTCCACTACAACTATATCCTGGAATAAGAATGATCGGTGTTCCTTTTCCATAGATACTGACCTGAAAATCATATTTTTTTTGTGCAAATGCCGATCCGTAAATCATAAGTAAAAGTATTGAAATACCGACTTTGGTGAAATGGCATAAATAGTTCCGTAGATCTTTATTGATACGAAGAACAATAGTTTTCATAAGAATTGAATTTAAAATTAGTAATTATGGTTTTCTAGAATATTCTGCCTATTAGATGTTATGAATTACAGATTATTACATAAAAGAATGAAAAAAGTGAAAAAGAGTACATGTGACCAGGAAGAGTTGAGGGAAATGTTGTTTTCTTGTAGGTAACGCTCTGATAATTCGAATGGAATGGTACTATAAGAAAATTGATCTTTTGATGGGGGAGAATAAAGGGGCAAAAGCAAAAAGCCTTTCATTTCTGAAAGGCTTTTTCTGCGGAGAGTGAGGGATTCGAACCCCCGAACCTGTGACAGTTAACGGTTTTCAAGACCGCCGCATTCGACCACTCTGCCAACTCTCCGCGACAAAAGTAGAAATTTCGAATAGATTTACAAAACTTATTTTCTATAGCTAGTCTTAGCGTTTGAAAATGAGCAAGATTGTTTTTAAAAAAGTCTATGCAGGGATAATCTCATGGCAGTGTTTCCTGATGTTGGCCGCAATTTTGTCGATCGGTAAATCGTCCTGGTCGATACCAAATGGCTCTTCAATGGACTCACCAATTAATTCAAGAGATGCTAAAACATATAAGATAAATGGTACAGCAATCACAACAAAGTAACCGATGGAAAAGACGTAACCTACTGGAAGGGTCATGGTATAGAATATAATGAACTTCTTGATAAATGCACTATATGCTAATGGTATTGGGGTGTTTTTAATACGCTCACAAGCTCCACAAACATGTGTCATGGTAATAATTTCCTCATTAAGGATAATAAGCTGATCGCCACTTATAGTTCCTTCTTTATATAGATCATTGATTTTGTGGAAGATCATGGTGGAAACTTGGTTCGGACCATGTTTTTTATTGTCTAAAGCCTTTAACTCAGGGTGTACGTTTTCGTCGAGCATAAACTTGGTGTAATCCGACCTTAAAAAATCGTATAGTGTCTCTGCGAATAGGGGGATTGCCTTTCTGAAAAAACTACGATTCACTTTGTCATCTACATCCAGCATGGCATTTAGTTTGTACGAAAATGCTCTACTAACATTGGTCAATGTACCCCATTGTTTTCGGGCTTCCCACCAGCGGTCATAGGCAGTGTTTGTTCGGAATACCAGTAAAAGCGATATAACAAAACCGAGTAGGTTGTGGACAATGGTAATGTTCTTGACCGAGCTCTTTTCATTTAGTTTGAGGTATTCCAATTCAAGAAAGGCAATCATCCAGGAATAAAACGCTATCAAAACAAGAAATGGCAGTAACTTTTTGAAGGTATCTGATTTATGCAATTTGAAAGTTGCCGAAAGCCAGTCTTTGGGGTTGTATACGATCATACACAAAAATATAAATTGTTGCGAAAATTTTGCGAGTTAATTGCTATTGCCGTAACTTCATCGTGCTATGGGACAACAGCGATCAAAAAGAAAGAAAACAAGTACAAAAGGAAGTCAGGTTCGTGGAACAAAGTGGATTTGGATGATAGCAGGAATGCTAGTGCTTTTCCTCTGTCTTGTTGTGTGGCATTATCGGGCTGGAATTATATACTATTTTCGCGTGGCTACCTCCAAAGACAAGTCTCTGACGAAGGAAGCTAAATATGATATTCGTAATATTGAGATTATGAGCAAGCACGATGATAAGGTGTTTGGCATAGACGTGTCTACCTATCAGGAAGAAATAGATTGGCAAAAGGTAAGCACAATCAATGATCATTTTCCGATAGATTTTGTGTTTATCAGGGCGACAATGGGTGAAAAAGGAATTGATGATAAGTTTAGTCGAAATTGGAGTAAAACGGAAAATAGGGCAGTTTTGAGAGGCGCCTACCATTATTTTAGACCCAATGAGAACTCGGTCAAGCAAGCGAAGAATTTTATTCGGAAGGTTAAACTACAGTCTGGCGATCTTCCACCGGTCTTGGATATTGAGGAGCATCCAAAACAACAATCGATGGATAGCTTGAAAGTTGGCCTAAAACGTTGGCTTGAAGAAGTCGAAGCTCATTACAAGGTAAAACCCATTCTTTACTCCGGAGATAAGTTTTATAGTGACTTTTTGGAAAAGGAATTTGCAGCTTATACGTTGTGGATTGCAAATTATAACTTTTGGGTTGAGAACCCCAAAGAGCATTGGGCCTTCTGGCAATTTTCTGAAAAAGGTACTGTTAGAGGGATTCAGGGCAATGTGGATTTAAATATATACAATGGTAAAATTGAGGAATTGGAAAAGCTGCTTATTCCTTTTAAATAGTAAAATATATGCGTAGAGTTTTTATCACATTATGTGGAGTCTGCATTGCACTGTTTAATGGTCAAATGCAATTACATGCCGAATCGAAGAGTCATCGGGTCGAGATGTCGCAACCCGCTTCAGATTTACCACGATTAACATTGAAAGAATTTAAAAAATTGCGTCGTGAAACAGCTATTCAAGTTCTTGATACGCGATCTGGCGATATATTCCTACAAGGATTTGTACCTAAATCAATAAATATAGGCTTTAAATGTCCTTTTAACCACTTTTTGGCGCAAGTGTTTCCCAATAAAGCTCAAAAGCTTTTATTGATTACAGACGGAGATAGTCAAGATACGGTTTATCATCATTTATTAAAGCTGGGTTATACCCATGTTATTGGGGCTTTGGAAGGCGGCATTGAAACTTGGAAAGCTAGCGAAGATGTAGTCTCGTTGCGTAATATCAGTGCAGGAGAATTCAGGAAAAGATCAGATCAAGGTCATATTGTGGATGTAAGAACAGCTAAAGAATTTGGTAATGGACATATTGACAATGCAATGAATATTCCATTAACAGATTTCGTTAATTTTGGTTCTACGCTTAAAAAAGGCAATCAACAGCTGTATGTACACTGTCAATCAGGTTATAGGAGTGCAGTTGCTGTATCTATTTTGAGTGCTAAAGGATTTAAACATATATGCAATATCCAAGGTGGGTATAAGGCATTGCAAGAAGAAGTAAAGGAGAATCAATAATGGCTACTTTTGACCAGATTATTCAATCAAATTCGCTGGTTTTGGTGGATTTTTTTGCGACGTGGTGCGGTCCCTGCCAGACTATGGCGCCGATTTTACAGGATGTAAAGGAATTTTATCAAGATGATTTGTCTATCATTAAGATTGACGTGGATAAGAATCCAAAAATTGCTTCGATTTATAAGGTAAGTGGCGTGCCTACTTTCGTGTTGTTCAAAAATGGCCAACAGGTATGGCGACAAAGCGGCATGATTCCCAAGATGGAATTACATAAATTGATCGATCAAGTAAAGTGAAAAATAAGGCGTTCAATCAAATTGAACGCCTTATTTTTTAATGATACTCTGGTGTTTTAATAGGTAGTGTTATATCGCACTAAAATATTAAAATTCATCGTCATCATCGAAGTCATCCAATCCTCCAATCGAGTCGATTTCAGGTAAATCGAAATCATCATCGAAATCATCATCATCGTCATCAGGACCGTTGAAAGATGCGAATTTTACTTCTTCAAGATCTTCGTTAGCTAAAGTTGCCGTGTTCATAAAATAATACTTTATTGTTTCTTATTCAATGTTGTAAAATTAGAGAAGAAAACTATTTTTTAAAACTTTTTTTAAAAAAAATATTAAGCTTTATTTTTCTGTTAATCAGTATGTTGAATTGTATTTTGAAAATAAAAATTTATTTTATTTTATTTATTCATTTGTTTCGCCAATCGCATTGTCCTCGGTAACGATGTCTTTCAATTGAGGGAGATCTCTCACACCATTGATTCCGAAGTGATCCATGAACTGCTGGCTTGTTGCATAAAGTAAAGGTTTTCCGATACTATCTGCTTTTCCCGCAATTTTGATCAACTTCTTTTCCAGTAACCGTTGAATAGAGTAATCACAGCTTACACCTCTAATCTGCTCTACTTCTAATTTTGTTATCGGTTGTCTGTAGGCAATGATGGCGAGTGTTTCTAGCGCTGATTGACTTAGTTTTCGCTTGTTATTGTGATTTTGGAGCTGTTGTATCGATTCATGATAAACAGCTTTTGTCAAAAACTGATAGGCGTTGTTGATATAGCGTAATTCGAGTACATAGTCTTCATCCTGGTACTTCGTTTCAATTTTTTTAATCAACTCACGTAGCTCTTCCCTGGATACTTCGATGGCTAAGGATTCCTGCAAAATCTGTTTGATATCGGCAAGATCTATTCCTTCCGCAGAAGCAAATATAATTGCTTCAATATTTCTTATGACGTCTTTCAATGTATCGTATTAATAGTTAATGACCTGTTCGACCATATGGGCTGGTAGCTCACGGAACTCATACTTTTGTGTTCGCAGTTGTGGGCTGAATCCAGCTTCCAAAATAGCTTCCTGTATAGATTTTGACGTAAACCGATGTGGTGCACCTGCTGCCGAAACGACATTTTCTTCAATCATAATTGAGCCGAAGTCGTTCGCTCCAGCGTGCAGACATAATTGCGCTGTGCGCTTTCCGACGGTGAGCCAGGAAGCTTGTATATTTTTAATATTAGGAAGCATAATGCGGCTTAAGGCAATCATGCGAATATATTCTTCGCTCGTTACATTATTGGTAATACCGCGCAGTCTTTTCAATAAGGTACCATCATCTTGGAAAGGCCAAGGGATAAACGCAATAAATCCATGGGATTCCTGAGGTTTTTCATCCTGTACTTCGCGAATCCATACCAAATGTTCAAAACGTTCTTCTATCGTTTCGATATGACCAAACATCATGGTGGCAGAAGTTGGTAAATTAATTTTATGGGCTGCCCGCATAACATCTAGCCATTCTTTACCACCGCATTTTCCTTTTGATATAAGACGTCTCACACGATCATTGAGAATTTCAGCTCCCGCTCCAGGTAGCGAGTCTAGTCCTGCTTCTTTCAATTGCGTCAAAACTTCAATATGGCTCATGTTCTCCAATTTGGAAATATGCGCAATTTCAGGTGGGCCGAGAGAATGTAGTTTTAGCGTAGGATAAAGTTCCTTTAATTGCTTGTAAAGGTTTTTGTAAAACTCAATACCTAAATCCGGGTGATGGCCACCTTGCAGCAGCAGTTGATCGCCACCGTATTTAAAAGTTTCCTCTATCTTTTGTTTGTAGCTTTCAATATCGGTAATGTAGCTATCTTCATGACCAGGGCGACGGAAAAAATTGCAAAATTTGCAATTTGCAATACACACATTGGTGGTATTGACATTTCTGTCGATCTGCCAGGTTACTTTACCATGTGGCACTTGTATCTTACGCAATTCATTGGCTACGAAAGTCAAATCAGCTGTAGGTGCATTTTGATATAAAAAAACACCCTCTTCCTTGGATAGGAACTCAAATCGGAGCGCCCGTTCTAATAAATTACTTACATTCATCAACAACAAATATAAGGAGCTTTTAGCTTATTTGGACCTATTTGCGGAATATTTGACAATGCACACTGAATTTTGGGAAACGTTCCTGATATAAAAAACAAAAGGATGTACTTGTGTAACAATAGTATTGCATTGTAACTTAGTGTATAAAATACAATAACTTGATTTATAGCGCTTTGTGAATTAATTAAGATTTTTCCTTTTTTTTTACATTTATTATTCTTTACATTTATTTAACAGATTTTAACATTTCTGGAAAAATAACCAAATTAGAAAAAAATGAATAACCAAGGGGCCTGAATCTGCCAATAATATAGCATTGTTGTCGTCAGACCTAAAAAAATGACCAAAAACTTAAATAATAACCGATATCAACTAAAACAACTAAAGCATAAACATAAATTTTTTTAAACCACCTATTTAGTAAAATTATGATGAAAAAAACGGACAAAAATTGCTGTTTTGATCTCATATTGGGCCAAAAGTTCAATAAGAGGTTTCTGATTATGAGTTCTCTTCTCATTGGGGGAGGAATGACCACTCATGGATTTGCCAGTGGATTAACTAGCCATGGCAAAGTTGAAGTCGTTTCATTAATCAAAACAAGGAGCGTACAACAGACACCTATCAAGGGGGTAGTGAAGGATGCTGCTACAGGTCAAGGTATTACTGGTGTATCTGTGAAAGTCAAAGGGAGCAGTAACGGGACATCGACAGATGAAAATGGTGTATTTACCATCCAGGGAAATGTCGGTGATGTGTTGATTATCAGTTATATTGGGTACAAAAGTACTGAAGTTGCTGTTTCTTCGAAAGCTGATCTTGCAATTTCCTTAAGCGGTTCAGAAGATGCCTTGGAAGAGGTTGTTGTCACAGGTTATTCGGCGCAGCGTAAGAAAGATTTAACTGGTGCTGTTGCCGTTGTCAATGTGAAGGAATTGAAAACTACCCCGGCGGCGAGTGCTGTTGAGGCGTTGCAAGGGCGGGCAACAGGGGTTCAGATCGTAGTAGATGGTGCCCCTGGTTCTACACCACAGATCAAAATTCGTGGTTACAGTACGATCAACAACAACGAGCCGCTTTACATCATTGATGGAGTGCCTTATGAAGGAAAGTTAAGCTGGTTGAATCAAAATGATATTGAGACGATGCAGGTCTTAAAAGATGCATCAGCAGCTTCAATTTATGGTTCACGTGCAAATAATGGTGTTGTCATCATTACCACAAAAATAGGTAAAAGCGGAAAACCTCAATTTAGCCTTGACTCTTATTATGGTGTGCAGGTTCCAAACAGTGGGCGTTTTCCAAAAATGTTGTCTCCGCAACAAACATTGGATATTGAAAACAGATTGGACGGCACAAACAATGTGATGCCTGATTACCTTATCGCTGGACCTAAAGTGGGCGGGAAAGATGTGATTACAGCTGCAGACGTGGATATGTCAAAATATAAGTACGATGCGAGTAGCCGAAGCGATTTTTATCAAATTACCAAAGCAAATAAGGCCGGAACCAACTGGTTTGATGCTTTATCCCAAAATGCCCCTACTCAGTCGCACCAACTTAGCGTTTTAGGAGGTGGTGAAGATGCTTCCTATGCGATTTCGGGTGGTTATCTGAAACAAAAAGGAACGATTATTCATACCGGTTTTGAAAAATATAATCTTCGTTCAAACACACGCTTCTCTGCCTTTAATAATAAACTACGTTTCGGCGAAAATATGCAATATAGTTTTACGGAAGGATTTGGTATGGGAGTAAATACCAATACTGCCGGGGACTATATCGGTGAAGGTAGTGCTTTAGGTTTTGCGTATCGTATTCATAATATCATTCCTGTATATGATGAGGGCGGAAATTTTGCAGGATCTGTTGGCGGACAGTATGGTAATGGAGAAAATCCTGTTGCTATCGCCTATCGTGCCAAGGATAATAAAAATAAGAGCAATATGTTTTTCGGGAATGTCTTTGGAGAATTTGATATTGTCTCAGGATTAACCTTCCGTAGCAGTTTTGGTATGAAGTATGAAAACTACAATGGTGTATCTTATACCTATCCAAACCCTGAGTTTACAGAAGGAAGTTTTAACAATGGAATTAATGAATTTTTTGGACTGAATAAAGAATGGACTTGGACAAATACTTTAAATTATAAAAAAACATTTAATGAGGCGCATACGTTGAGCATTCTTGCTGGTACGGAAGCTATTCAGAATAGAAATAGGCAAATAAGGGGAAAAGGAAATGGCTTTTTTACAATGTCATCGCTTGATTACCTTTACTTGGATGCCGCTTCAACTGGTCGTGTCAGTGAAGGTAGCGGTTCTGTAGGCTCCTTGTTTTCGGTGTTTGGAAAGGTTGATTATTCCTACAAAGATCGGTATATCTTAAGTGCAACAGTGCGTCGTGACGGTTCTTCTAATTTTGGGCCGAACAATAAATATGGAACATTCCCTGGAGCGAGTGCTGCCTGGCGTTTGTCGGAGGAAGAATTCATGAAAGGTGTGTCATGGATCTCGGATCTAAAAATCAGAGCGGGTTATGGGGTGACGGGGAACCAACGTATTCCAGCCAATCAATATCTGAATCGCTATCAGGTCGCTATTAATTCATCTTCATATCCTATTGACGGAAGCTTGACTTCCGGTATGTGGCACAATGCCTACAGTAATCCGGACGTAAAATGGGAACAAGTATCTGCATTAAACATTGGGGTGGATTTTACCCTGGCACAAGGTGATTTTGATGGATCTTTTGATTGGTACAATAAAAAGACGAAAGACATGCTGTACCTATTGCCTTTACCTGCCGTTGCCGCAGGCCGGGCCGGATCGCCTTATGTAAATATTGGTGATATGCAAAATAAAGGTATCGAGTTTTCATTGAATTATCATTACGGTAGACGTCAAGAAAGTGCATTTAAATTGGATCTGTCCGCTACTATTTCACGTAACGTGAACAAGATTGTTTCTTTGGCACCATCAGTAACCCAACAAGTGTACGGTAGTTTTAGAAGTATGGAAACCTCCATCTTAAAACCTGGAGAACCTCTTGGTGCTTTCTATGGCTATAAAGTAATTGGTATTTATTCGGAAGCGGATATGAACAATGCAAGTGTCGCTAAATATGAGGATGGAAAGTCGAGAGCTGGTGGACTTAAATTTGAGGATGTCAATGGTGACGGCAAAATTGATGCAAGTGACCGTACCGTTATAGGCAGCCCACATCCTGATTTTGTGTATTCATTCAATATCAATGCGGCTTATAAAAACTTTGATTTTATGGCCTACTTCTATGGTTCAAAGGGTAATCAAAACTATGAAGCTACGAGATACTTTACAGATTTTGGTGTGTTTAGAGGTCAAAAAAGTACGCGCGTATTGGATGAATGGAGTCCAACGAATAGCGGTAGCATGATCCCTTCTCAAGTGAGAAATGCTTCGCCCTATGAGTATGCTTCTTCGAGTTATTATGTACAGGATGCAAGTTTCTTGAAATTGAAAAATCTTCAAGTTGGCTATAACTTCGATACCAATCGTGTTTTTGGTAATAATACCGGTATCAAGAAACTCCGTGCTTATGTGGGGGTAACAAATCTGTTTACGATTACTAAATATGAGGGGCTTGATCCAGAAGTTACGGCTACTCCGTCGACTTACCCAGCCTTGGGTGTAGATTTTGGTGTGTATCCACAGGCTCGTCAATATATGTTGGGTGTTAGTCTAGGATTTTAAGGGTTTAGTGATTTAAGTTAAAATTTGATTGAAATGAAAAAAAGAAATATAATTACAGTTTTAGGTATATCATTGACTTTATTAGCCTCTTGTGGGAAATCTTTTTTGGAGCGTGATCCGCAAGCTGAATTGCCTGAGTCTCAGATTGTAAATTCAAAAGGTATAGAGGCCTCTCTTATCGGGGCGTATGGAATATTAAACGGCAATGTCAACGGTACCTGGGGGAATTACTCTTCGGCGCCTAGCCAATGGTTGTTTGGTGAAGTTGCTGGAGATAATGCACATAAAGGATCTGAGGCAACCGATCAACCGAACATGAATATGATCGAATTTCATACGCCAAATAGTTCGAACGACAACCTGAGTCAAATGTGGGAAGTTTATTATGAGGGCGTATTAAGGGCAAATAATACGTTGCGTATTCTGAAGGCTGACCAAGCAGGTGAAAAAACGGTAACGGCTGCACGTGCGAAGGAAATAGAAGGTGAGGCCCGAGTATTGCGAGCGCATTATTATTTTTATTTATGGCGTGTTTTCAAAAATCTAGCGTATGTTGATGAGAACACAACAGATGATGAGGCTAAAACGAAACCGAATAAGGATGATGTACTTCCGAAGATTATTGACGATTTAAAAGCAGGAATAGCGAATTTGCCAGCGACAAAAATCAATAGCCAGGCCGGACGTATGGATCAGAATATCGCGAAAGCTTATCTGGGTAAAGTTTACCTCTACCAGAAAAAATATGCTGATGCATTGGCCTTGTTTAAAGACGTTATCGGTGCAAAAGATCTTCGTACGATGCCGTATCAAAATAACTTTGATGTCCTTACAAAAGATGGCCCAGAGGCATTACTGGTATCTAAACATGTGATTAACCCAGATGGATCTGGTGACAATGCCAATGTTGGCGATATGTTGTCTGGATTAAATGGAAGTAATCCGGTAGGTTGTTGCGGTTTCTATCAACCGACCATTGATTTGGTCAATGCGTATAAAGTTGATGCAAATGGCTTACCATTGTTGGACGGTTCTTATCGCAATAATCCATATAAATCAGATTTCGGTTTGTCTGATGAGGCAAAGAAAACATACAAACTTGATGTGACGCTTCGTTTTGATCCACGGTTGGACTATACGGTTGGTCGTAGAGGTGTAAATTTCTATGATTATGGTGTCATGCCAGGCGATGCATGGATTCGTGAGGTGAGCTCGGGAGGACCATTTGTTGGTATAAAAACAATGATTCCGAAGAGTCTGCATGCGACACATACGGCGTCAGGAGCGGCATATATTACTGACTTGGATGTTAATATTATTCGTTTAGCTGATGTTGTTTTAATGGCAGCGGAATGTCAAGTTGAATTGGGCGACTTAGGTGCAGCGATGAATCTCGTAAATGCAGTTCGTGAACGTGCGGCAAAATTACCTCCAAAAACGACTGGCGATAATGTTGCGGCGGCAGTATATGTTGTTAAACCCTATACTTCTTTCCCAGACCAAAATTATGCGCGCAAAGCTGTTCGTTTTGAACGTCGTTTAGAATTAGCGATGGAAGGACATCGTTTCTATGACCTCGTGCGTTGGGGTGAGGCGAAAACTGTATTGGAAAGCTACGCAACGTTTGAAGGTGGTTTTATGTCACGTTATAAAGGCTTAAACTATAAACCACAAAATGATTACTTCCCAATTCCACAATCGCAGATTGACAGAAGTGGTGGAGCTCTGACACAAAATCAAGGATATTAATTTTTGATAGTTTTAAAAAGGAAAGGGGGAGGCGTTGTCTTCCCCTTTCCTTTTTAAGGATTTGTATCTGAATTTTGGCAATAGACGAAAGGGAGTTCATGCAGTTTTTTGTATGTTTGAACTGATGAAAAAAATTTTAAGTGCATTATTGCTGCTTTGGTTTCTGCCCGCTGCTACTTTTGTAGCGAAGGCTCAGAGCTTTGAGGATGTTTATCAGCTATTTCAAGAATCTAAAATATTAAATGATCATTTTGTTGGTTTTTCTTTATACGACCTCAATGCCAATAAATATGTCATGGATATAAACGGCAATAAGCATTTTACGCCGGCTTCCAATACGAAAATGTATACCACCTATGCTGCACTGGCACTGTTGGGCGATTCAATACCTGGTTTGGAGTATGTGGAACGCGGAGACTCGTTGCTTATCTGGGGGACTGGTGATCCGACCTTTCTGCATAATCGTTTAGATACCCGGGTAGTATACAACTTTTTGAAAAATACGAATAAACGCATTTTTGTTGTGCCAGGAACAATGAAGAATAAGTTCTTTGCGCATGGTTGGGCTGTGGAAGATTTTGAGGCTTACTATCAACCTGAAATCAGTACATTTCCTATTTATGGCAATGTGGTCACTTTTCGACAGAAAGGTTATAATTATCTATCGACCTCTCCAGCAAGTTTTCAAAATTCACTGGATTTTTTGCCGGAACCCAAGGTCGGTGATTTTGAACTTTCCCGCTCATTTCATGCAAATTCCTTTTGGATGTCCAAACGTCCCGTTCCGAGCGGTTATGTCAATGAAGTTCCATTTATCTATTCTGATAGCTTATTTATTAAATTATTGGCGGACAGTCTAGGTAAATCCGTCACCTTACTATCTTACCAAAAACCAAGCAATACCAAGATACTCTATTCCGGCAGTACCAAAAATTTAATCCGTGAAATGATGTTGCCAAGTGATAATTTTATTGCTGAACAGTTTTTGATGATGTGTTCGTGGAAACAATTCAGTCAATTTGATACTTACTTGGTACGGGACTGGATGAAGAATAACGTTTATAAATACTTTTCAGCTGAGGTCGCCTTATTTGATGGATCTGGTCTGTCGTCCTATAACAAGGTGACTCCGCAGAATAATGTAGATCTATTGGTCCTCTTGAAAAATAAGTTGCCGGATGAGCAAGAGCGTTTCCGTCTTTTTCCGGCTGGAGGTGTCGATGGCACCCTAAAACGTACCTATAGCAAAGATCTCGGTGAACCGTTTGTTTTTGCTAAAACGGGAACGATTACATCTGTCTATAATCAGAGCGGTTATCTGATTACGCGGACAGGAAGGCGCTTGGCATTTTCTTTTATGAACAATAATTATATAGATGATCGAGCAAGTGTAATTCGTAAAGAAATGGCTAAAATAATTACTTATATTCGTCAAACTTATTAAGCCAATTTAAATGGAAGCAATTGTAAAAAACAATAAAAAATTGATTCGTTCTTGGGCCATGTTCGATTGGGCCAATTCTGCTTACAACCTTGTTATTACTTCCACGATATTCCCTGTTTACTATACCGCAATTACGACGACAAAAGAGCATGGTGATGTTGTTCGTTTCTTTGGGATTGAAGTCGTCAATACCGCACTTTCCAATTTTTCTTTGGCCTTTGCCTATTTGCTGATGTCTTTTTCTTTGCCTTTTATTTCTTCCTACGCTGATGCAAAGGGGAAAAAGAAACACATTATGAAATTCTTTACCTATGTTGGAGCGGTTGCATGTATGTGCTTATTTTTCTTCAAGCTTGAAACCTTGGAAATTGGTATCATATGTTTTGTTCTTGCGGCGATGGGGTATATTGGCGGTGTTTTGTTTAACAATTCTTATTTACCGCTTTTGGCGACTGTCGATCAACAAGATAAGGTGAGTGCGCAAGGTTTTGCTTATGGATATATTGGCTGTGTTACTTTACAGATTCTTTGTTTTATAGTGGTGCTTAAACCTGAATGGTTTGGTATTACAGATGCCTCACTGCCGGCTCGTATATCGTTTCTAATGGTCGGATTGTGGTGGCTTGGGTTTTCAATGATCCCTTTTAAATACCTGCCTAAAATTGATGCGACCGAGAATAACACCGGTAAGAGTTTTGTACAGAATGTACGGGATGAATTCGGCCATGTTATCCAAAAGATCAAAGGTATTCCAGAAATAAAACAGTTTTTGCCGGTTTTTTTCTTTTATGCAATTGGTGTTCAGACCTTGATGATTGTAGCCTCTTCTTTTGGAGAGAAAATTTTGCATTTAGGCGCAGAAAGGTTGATTGCGACAATTCTTCTCATCCAGCTCGTGGCTATCTTAGGTGCATTTTTAATGTCTTATTTATCTACGCTTTTTGGAAATATTAAGGTGTTGATCGTTGTGGTGATGATCTGGATCGGCATCTGTATTGCAGCATTTTATTTATCTACTCCACTTCAGTTTTATATAATTGCTGCACTGGTCGGTTTAGTTATGGGCGGGATTCAGTCCTTATCACGTTCAACCTATTCTAAGTTAATTCCGACGGATATTAAAGATACGACGGCTTTCTTCTCTTTTTATGACGTTACAGAAAAAGTTGCTATTGTCATTGGATTATTCTCATTCGGGTTTATAGAACAGGTAACACATAATATTCGATATTCGGCATTGGTTCTTTCTTTATTTTTTGTAATTGGATTGTTACTTTTGGTCCGGATATTAGTATCCAATAAATCTTAATTTTATTGATTGAATTGCATATGAAAGTAGAACTTTTTGTTCCTTGTTTTATAGATCAGCTTTACCCTGAAACCGCTTTTAATACGGTTCGTTTATTAGAAAAAGTCGGTTGCGAGGTCGTCTATAATCCTGAGCAGACATGCTGTGGCCAGCCGGCCTATAATGCTGGATTTTGGGATGATGCGAAACAGGTCGGACGGAAGTTTTTAGGTGACTTCTCGGGAGATCATGTGATTATTTCTCCTTCGGCGTCCTGTACTGGTATGGTACGACATGCTTATAATGATTTATTCGCAAATTCGGCAGATTCCCATCAATGTCATAAAATACAACAACAGGTGATGGAAATCTCTGATTTTTTAGTAAACGTGCTAAAAAAAGAGTATTTTGGAGCTGAATTGGAGGGTGTTGCGGTATACCATGATTCTTGCTCGGCTTTGCGAGAGTGCAAAATTAAAGAGGAACCACGGAAATTATTGAGTAAGGTCTTAGGTTTGGAGATGGTGGAGGTGAAAGATAGCGAGACATGTTGTGGGTTTGGGGGAAGTTTTGCCGTTAAATTCGAAGGAATATCCGCAGCAATGGCTGAGCAAAAAGTGCGCAATGCACTTGATCTGAATGCGGATTATATTATTTCCACTGATTCATCTTGTTTGCTACAGCTTCAATCTTATATCGATAAACATAAATTACCCATTCAGACGATGCACCTCGTTGATGTGTTGACCACTGGCTGGGGAAATATTTAAATAACACATTAAATCTAAACACATGAATTCAAGAAGAGATTTTCTTAAAAACCTTGCGCTAGCATCTGCTGGTATAGCATTAGCTCCCTCATTGGAGAGTTTTGCGGCAGCAAAGAAAGATTGGTTTGACATTTCCTTGGCTGAATGGTCATTGCATAAATCCTTGTTTAAGGGAGATTTGAACAATTTTGATTTTCCAGTATTGGCTGCCAAAAAATACGGTATCTATGGGGTGGAATATGTGAATCAATTTTTTAAGGATAAGGCTAATGATAATAATTACCTTACTGAGCTAAATATGCGCGCGAAAGATAATGGTGTACGTAATGTACTCATTATGATTGATGGTGAAGGAAATCTCGGTGACGAAGATGAAACAAAGAGAAAACAAGCTGTGCAAAACCATTATAAGTGGATTTCTGCAGCTAATTTCTTAGGTTGTCATGCCATTCGTGTCAATGCGGCTGGAAAAGGAACGCCTGAGGAAGTGAGTAAGCGTGTTGTTGAAAGTTTAACAACACTATCTGATATCGGTAAAAAAGCGGGCATTAGCATTATTGTAGAAAACCATGGTGGTATCTCTTCGCATGGTGACTGGTTGGCCAATACATTAAAAGCAGTGGGTAGTAAATATTGTGGTAGTTTACCCGATCTTGGTAATTTCTATGAGTATGATCGTTACCAAGGTGTAACGGATTTAATGCCTTATGCGCATGGTGTGAGTGCCAAAACACATGATTTTGATGCCAATGGTAATGAAACGCAAATTGACTATGAGCGTATGTTGAAGATTGTTAAAAAAGCAAAATTCAAAGGTTATGTGGGGATTGAATATGAGGGAAGTAAGTTGAGTGAGGAAGAGGGTATTTTTGCTACTAAAAAATTATTGGAACGTTTGCGTCCTTTGATTTAAAATTTAACTATTCGAGTTCTTTTCTGTCAATGGAAAGAACTCGAATAGTTAAATAGGTTTTAATTGATGTGTTGCTCGGATGCAACAACTAAAAAAACTGAAGTCCATTTGTTAGAAACCTATTAAAATCTTCACTATCTTGCTTGAGTATATGAAGATGAGTGAATAACTACTTTCTTGGTGTAGAGGACCATCGGATTTTTCCATTTACTGATGGTATACTTATAAATGGAAATCGCACTACCTTATTTTGAAAAATAACGACTAAAAAAACATGAATTTTGAAAAAAATGCTGTTCTTGAAACCCATTTGCAAAAAGTAGGGGCGGAACATGTATTGGTACAAGGGCATCCAGCCGGCTTGTTCGTATTATTCTTCACAGAGATGTGGGAGCGTTTTAGCTACTATGGCATGCGGGCGCTGTTGGTGAATTTTCTAGTTTCTACTATCGCCCAACAAGGATGGGGCTGGACCAACTCCGAAGCGATGAAGCTTTACGGTTTGTACACCGGGATGGTGTTTTTAACGCCCTTGTTCGGCGGGATTATAGCGGACCGTCTTACAGGATATAAAAAATCCATTATGGTGGGGGCTGTAATTATGACTCTCGGGCATATCGCTATGGCTTTAGAGGGATTTAATAAAAGCTTTTTTTTGGCAGGGTTGGTGCTGATTGTTTTGGGAAATGGTCTGTTCAAACCCAATATTTCTTCGATGGTAGGAAAATTATATCCAGATAAAGGCGGTAAAAAGGATGCGGGGTATACCATTTTTTATATGGGTATCAATGGAGGGGCATTTTTGGGTATGATGCTATGCGGCTATATTGGTGAGAAGATCGGCTGGCATTATGGTTTTGGGCTTGCCGGAATATTTATGTTTTTGGGAATGTTGCAATTTTATTTTGCGCAGCGCATCTTCGGAAAGATTGGCAATACACCCGAGAAACAAGAAGAGCTAACCGATATTGCAGCGGGTCAAGAAGAAAATCCGCAACATATTGTGCGTGATCGTTTGCTTGTAATAGCCATTTTTATGTTGTCAAGTATTGTCTTCCATTTAGCTTTTGAACAAGCGGGTGGCTCGATGACGATCTTTGCAAAAAATTATACACAGCGGGTATTGAGTGGTGACGTGGCGGTTTTATTTAAATGGTTCGACGCTGCATTGACGGTTTTGCCGATTGTGGTAATTACTGGGGTACTGTTTGTTTTAGCGAAGAAAATCATACGCAAATACCCGATGATTATACTTTTTTCGAGCATTTCTTTTGTGATCATCTGGTCCTTGTGTCTTTGGAAGGTTTATCGGGAATATTATGGTATGAATTCGGAAGTTACTGTATCCTGGTTTCCGATGTTAAATTCTTTCTTTATCATTACGCTGGCTACATCATTTAGTAAGATCTGGGAGAAAGTATGGAATCCTTCTGGTCCAATTAAGTTTGCAATGGGACTGACACTGGTTGGAGTTGGTTTTGCGGCACTATCTATTGGAAGCTCCGAGATTCCTACCGGTGCAAGGACGGCCTCTGTTAGTATGATATGGCTGGTATTGGCATACTTTTTTCATACAGTGGGCGAATTGTGTATTGGTCCGGTTGGCCTTTCTTATGTCAGTAAACTATCGCCCAAAAAATTCCTGGGGTTATTGTTTGGTTTTTGGTTTTGTGCCAATGCCATAGCTAATTTTATAGGGGGCTTTATTGGGTCGTATATTGATAAGATTACTGAATCTCATTCGATGTCTTACTTCTTTGCTGTGTTTACAGTGATCCCTATGGTGGCTGCTGTATTTCTTATTCTAGGCAACAAAAAAATAAAAAAGATGATGCATGGAATTGATTAATTCATAGAAAAATAGTGTATCTTCAAGCGATTTTTATCAAAATAAAAACAAAACCTGAGTTATAAAACAATTATTGAAATTATATGAATCAAGAAAAAGATCAAGTTCTTGTAGCGCATCTTGCTAAGCAGGGGATCGATGACAAGATGGTAAATGGACATCCTGCCGGATTATTTGTGCTATTCTTTACAGAGATGTGGGAGCGGTTTAGCTACTACGGTATGCGGGCATTGTTGACCTTATTTTTAATAAGTTCCATTGCTGATGGAGGATGGGAATGGAGTAATGAACGGGCCATGAAACTTTACGGTTTGTATACTGGTTTCGTCTATTTGACACCATTGATCGGTGGAATGATAGCGGATAAGCTAACCGGTTTTAAAAAGGCAATTTTGATCGGTGCTTTGGTCATGACCTTGGGGCATTTGTCTATGGCATTTGAGGGCGTAAATTCAAATTTCTTTTATCTAGGTCTTGTCTTAATGATCCTAGGAAACGGGATGTTTAAACCTAATATTTCTTCCATGGTGGGAAATCTCTACCCAGATCAAAGTCCTAAAAAGGACGCTGGTTATACCATATTTTATATGGGAATCAATGCCGGATCATTTTTAGGAATGCTATTATGTGGTTACATTGGTGAGAAGATCGGTTGGCATTATGGATTCGGACTTGCTGGAGTGTTTATGTTCTTTGGTATGTTGCAATTCTATTTTGGACAAAAGATATTTGGTATCATCGGAGATTCTCCTAAAGCACTTCGGGCTTACCATGAAAAAAAGATCAAGAATCACGAAGAAGAGGAAGAGGTCATTCCAGCACATGTTGTCCGAGATAGATTGATCGTCGTCACCATATTCATGTTGGCTAGTGTAGTTTTCTTTCTGTCTTTTGAACAGGCAGGAGGATCGATGTCAATCTTTGCCAAGGACTATACGCAAAGGGTTCTGTCTGGAAGTTCGGCGGTGACGTTTAAATGGATTGATACTATTTTGACCATTGTGCCTATTGTTATAGTCACAATTGTTTTAACAGCATTGGCTAGAAAGATATATAAACAATATCCATTAACGATTTTATTTACTGGTATTTCGTTTGGTATAATTTGGTGTTTGGGACTTTGGAAAGTCTTTAGAGAAATAGGAATAACTGGATCAGAAGTCGGCGCTTCATGGTTTCAGATTTTGAATGCATTTTTTATCATTTCACTGGCATCGTCATTTAGTAAATTCTGGGAAAAAATATGGAATCCGTCTGGTCCTGTTAAGTTTGCATTGGGCTTAATATTAGTAGGTATCGGATTTGCAGCATTGGCTTATGGGGCGAGTGAAATTCCCCAAGGTGCCAAGACAGCCTCTGTCAGTATGATTTGGCTTGTAATCGCCTATTTTTTCCATTCTGCAGGAGAGCTTTGTTTGTCACCTGTTGGTTTGTCTTATGTCAGTAAGCTTTCTCCAAAGAAATTTTTGGGACTTCTTTTCGGTTGTTGGTTCTGTGCTTCGGCTATTGCCAATTTTATCGGTGGATTTTTAGGGTCATACATTGATCGCATTACAGAAGAACATTCGATGTCTTACTTCTTTATGATATTTGCAATAGTTCCGGGAGTTACTGCATTGTTGTTGATCATCTTTAACCCCTTATTGAAAAAAATGATGCACGGCATCAACTAAATTGTTGTAGAACGTGAGCATATAAAAGCGGTTGGCTGATCAGTACATCGATCAACCAACCGCTTTTTATATTCTTTTATTCCTCCACTTTCAAAAGTAGTTTATCGATGCGGTGGCCATCCATATCAAGCACTTCGAAAACTAGATTTTTAAATCGGACACGTTCGCCTTCTTCGGGCACGTGATCTAATCTTAGGAACACTAGGCCTCCTACAGTAGTTACATTGTTGATCTCATCTTCGTCTTCCTCAGAAAGACCGATTTCAAATTCATCCAAAAGGTCCTCGATCTGATATTGTCCGTCGACAACATAATCGCCGTTTTCCAATTGACGTATTGTCGGTCGGGCACTTAGGTCGCTTTCTGTGATGTTACCTACCAAATCGCCAACGATATCCCGTAACGTAATAATTCCCTGTGGCGAACCATATTCATCAATGACAACCGCCTGATGTATACTGGAGGTGCGCAGGGTATTCATGATGCTATAAGATGAGCTAAATTCGTTCACAAATTTGATGGGTAACATGAGCGTTCTTAGATCAAATGGTTCGTTTTGGAGGCATTGTCGTAGTAAAGACTTTACATGAACAACACCTTTAATATTGTCGAGTCCACCTTCACAGACCGGGTAGATGGAATGATCGTTGTCCAGTATGATCTTTCTGTTTTCTTCAAAAGAATCTTCCAGATCCAAAAAAACAATGTTTTTGCGATGAGTCATTAGGTTGACCGCCTTTTTGTCTCCTAAACTCAATAGACGGTCGACGATATCGTGCTCAATACCTTCGATGACACCACTGTCGACACCTTCGTCTACTAGCGCCTTAATTTCTTCTTCCGTGACACTATTGCCGCTACTCTTGATATTGAGTATTTTGACAATAAACTCTGTCGACATACTGAGTAGCCATACAAATGGTCGTACGATTTTGCTGAGCAGGTTCATCGGATAAGCGATTAGCATGGCATACTTCTCCGGAATAGCCATACCGATACGTTTGGGGACTAATTCACCAAGCACCAACGAAAAGTAGGTGATGATAAAGACGACAATGATTACAGCGAGCTGTTCGCTATAGGGGGCTATAATACTGGATTTATTAAATATGCCGACTAGATATGTGGAAATACTACCACCAGAAAAAAAACCGGTTAGAATGCCGATAAGGGTAATGCCTATTTGTACAGTGGATAGAAAGTTGTTGGGCGATTCTTTTAGGTTTAGCGCTATTTTGGCCGCCGCATTGTTTTTATCGCTTTCAGCCTGTAGCCTTGCCTTTCTGCTGGATACGATGGATATTTCTGATGCCGATAGTATTCCGTTTAGAATAATCAGGACTAAAATAATAATTGCTTCGGTAAGCATAATGAGTTGAAAAAGTTGTTTGCTAGTGCTAATTTACGGAAAAGACCAGCTAAAAAGTAGGATTATTATGATTATGTCAAGCATCCATAAAAAAAGCCGTATATCTTTCAATACGGCTTTTATAATAATAAGAATGTTTTTTCAATTACATTCCACTGTCATTTAACATAAAAGTATTTTTCTTGGTTTTCCATTTTCCTTTTGTGAAATCAGGGAATTCCAACGTTTTATTTCCTTTTGCAATAGACTCGGTAGATAATGGGAATACAGCACTCATGGTTACTGAATCATATACGTCAATTGGCGTCTGTACCTTTTGTTTTACTGCCTGAATGAACGCATTGAATACAAACCAGTCCATGCCACCATGACCAGAACCATTTGCTACCGCTTCATATTTTTGCCAGATTGGGTGATCGTATTTCTTTACCCATTCATCTGCAGAATCCCACGTGTGTGGTTTGGATTTACCCTCGATGTGAATACCTTTTGCAACATCCATCCAAATACCATCTGTTCCTTGTACGCGGAAGCCGATAGAGTAAGGTCTTGGCAAGTGTGTATCATGCGTTAATAACATGGTTTCTCCATTTGCACATTGTAACATCGTTTGTGTGATATCACCATTTTTGTAATTGATCTTACCGTTGGGGTGTCCTGGGGAAACTTTATTGACATAGGCTGCCAATCCACGGGCTTTACTTGAGTACGAAGTGATATGGGTGAATCTGTTACCCTTGTTGATATCTGCAAATTGCATAATTGGACCTAAACCGTGGGTAGGATATAGATCACCATCTTGATCGATATTGAACTGTGTACGCCATTGTGCCTCAGAAATCGCTTTCGGGCCATATTCAACGCCATGGCCATAATACGCTTTTCCGTCATTGAATAATACTTCGCGTAAATCGTGTTGATAACCGCCTTCCAGGTGCAACAATTCACCAAATAGTCCTTGTCTGTGCATATTCAATACAGCAAGTACGTCACGACGGAATGCCACATTTTCTAGGGTCATGTAAGGCTTTCCGGTTTCTTCGGATACTTTCACAATATCCCAGTGATCTTGTAGCGTTAGACCTGCTATAACCTCGCAACCTACGTATAGTCCAGCTTTCATTGCGTCAATAGCTTGGTTTTTGTGGAATTGCCAAGGTGTTGCAATAATGACAGCATCTAATTTTTCATTGCTTAACATCTTTTTGTAAGCATCAACGCCACCAGTATATTCTTTTGGAAGTTTGGTGCCTTTTGCGTTGAATTGTTTACGGCATTGTGCTAGAGATTCTTCTTGGGTGTCACAGACAGCCACAATTTCTAAATCATCTCTGTTTAGGGCAATTTGAACGTGATTACGTCCTCTAAGACCCACACCAATAAAACCGATTTTTATCTTGCCATTTGTTTGGGCAAATAATTCTGTACTTGAAAGGACACCGATTCCAGCTGTAGTGATGGCAGTCGATTTTATGAAATTTCTTCTATCCATTGTTTTGAGATATAAGGAGTTTGTATATTAGTTATTTACTTGTTTGAAAACAGTCTTTGAGACTGGGTACTATTAACAAATATATTATTTCATTTGGGATAAATGAAAGTGCAAACGTTTGCTTAATTTTATTAAATTTCATGCAAACGTTTGATTGAAATAAAAATTATCATTTATTAATTCAATTTGTGATATTGCAAGCACATTGATGATTTAAAAAACATAGTTTAATGTCTGATTTTAACCAATTAGTAGTAGAGAGCGCAGCAAAACAATTCACATTAGAAGGAGATATCATTTCAGTGCAACCGTTTGGTTCTGGTCATATCAATGATACCTATCGTGTAGTTACTACTGTAGATAGCGGTATATCGCATTTATTACAACGTATTAATCACCATGTTTTTCCGAACGTGGATGGATTAATGCATAATATTGAGATTGTCACCAAGCATCTTAGCAAAAAAGTTAAAGTCGCTGAAGGAAAAAGAATCAGCGATCATGTATTGACAATTGTTCCTACAAAAGGTGGGGAATTATATATAAAAGATAGTCAGGATAATTATTGGCGCATGTTTATTCTCATAGAGGATACGAAAAGCTATGATATTGTAGAGACTGAAGTCCAAGCAGCCGAAGGTGGCCGTGCTTTTGGGTTGTTTCAAAAACAGCTGTCGGATTTAGATGCTTCGTTGATCGTTGAAGTACTTCCCAACTTTCATAATATAGAGTTTAGACTTGAAAATCTTCGAAAAGCAATCGCTAAAGATGTGTGCCAACGTGTAGCGTCGGTAAAGGACAAATTGGATTTTATCTTTAGTCGTGAAGATCGAATGAAAACCATTCTTGAACTTGGTAACAAGGGGGAACTTCCACTGCGCATTACACATAATGATACCAAGTTTAATAATGTGCTCTTAGATCGCCACGATAAGATGCAATGTGTGATCGATTTGGATACAGTTATGCCAGGCTATGTGGCATACGATTTTGGAGATGCGATTCGGACGATTATTAACCCTGTTGCCGAAGATGAGATGGATGTTTCGAAAATTCTGCTAAATCTTGCCTTATATAAGGCCTATGCCGAAGGTTATTTGGAGGAAGCTAATGACTTCTTGACAACTTTAGAGAAAGAAACATTAGTCGATGGGGCCTTCTTATTGCCCTATATGCAAGGAGTACGTTTCTTAACGGACTATTTGGAAGGAGATCATTACTACAAGACTAAATATGATGACCATAATCTGGTGCGTACAAATACGCAATTGAAATTGGTTGAAGAGATGGAAAAGAATGAAGCATTTATGCGGAAGGTAGTTTTTGATTGCATTTAACAATTTTATACCTTTAATCATATTGAGAAGCTTCCATCGCGTAGATGAAGCTTCTTTTTTCTGTAAAAAAATATTCGAATGAAAAAACTAACCATTTTGCCTATCGCAGCGGAGCTGGCCAATACACTTGATTATCATACTTTGTCGAAGCTCTTGAGCAATTTTGAATCGCATTCGCTGGAGTTTAATAACTGGAGCGAATCTTTCCCGTATAAACCTGAGGTACAATTTAAGATTGGCTATACCCAGGAGTATCTTGTGTTGCAATATGATGTCGTCGAAGAACAACTTCGGGGTAATTATTCCGAAACAAATCAAAATGTATGGGAAGATAGCTGTGTGGAGTTCTTTATTTCTTTTGATGGACGCGAACATTATTATAACCTGGAATTTAATCTAATTGGAACAGGCTTGATCGGTTATGGTCCGGCCGAAAAGGCAAATAGAAATCGATTAGATAGTACAACAATAGAACAGGTGCGTACTTACTCTTTAATTGAGCGTAATGGTTCCGATAAGCGATGGAGTATGATTGAGGTCATTCCACTTGCTGTATTTCAGTTTGACAATGTTGTAGACCTGAAAGGTAAACGGATACATGGGAATTTTTACAAATGTGGTGATCATCTCAAACAACCACATTTTATATCTTGGAATAAAATAGAAAACCCAACTCCTAATTTCCATCTCCCTGAGTTTTTTGGAGAAATGGTCTTTGGTTAGGAGTTGAGTGAAAAAAGGTGATGCTTATTGGTAAACAGATTCTTTTTTGAATTTCTTTGCCAATAAAGCATATACTAATACACGGTATTTATTTTTATTGGATTTGCCAATAGCGGTAATCACTTCCTCTAGTGCCTTGTCTAAATCAGGGCCATCTTTTAGGCCTAATTTTTTGATCAAAAAGTTTTGTTTGACACGGTTAAGTTCTTCGGGATCTGATGCAGCAATGGTTTCCGAGTCTGCATTGTAAATGGAAGGTCCTATTCCTTTTGTTACTTTTGCAATAAATGCTTCATCTAATGATAAGCCTAGCTTTTTTGATTCTGCAACATATGCAGCAATTTTTTCATCTAATTTGCTCATAATTATGTAAGTGATTTAATTGTAGTAAGTTAAGTTAGGTAAAAAAGTCGATAAACAAAATTATTCTTTGGTTAGGATAAAGATTGTTACATTTGTGCCCTTGATAAGTGCTGTTAACCAAAATGTGGAAAATTTCAACTAATTATTCTTCGTAATTGTTGTAAGTTACATTTTTATAAGTTATCTTTGCACCTCAATAATTGAATATACGTAATCATAATAATAATGAAAAAAGATTTGCATCCTTCAAATTACAGATTAGTTGTATTTAAAGATATGTCAAATGACTATGCTTTTATTACAAAATCTTGTGTTGATACAAAAGAGACTATTACATGGGAAGACGGAAATGAGTATCCAGTTGTAAAATTAGAGATTTCTCATACATCACACCCTTTCTATACAGGTAAAATGAAATTGGTTGATACTGCTGGTCGTATCGACAAATTCCGTAACCGTTACAACAAAAAATAATTGTAGCAGATCTGTATATTACAATATTAAGAACTCGATAAATATAATTTGTCGGGTTTTTTTTGTTATTTTTAATTTGTGAAAATCTTCTTTACAGATTGCTTTGATTCGATCCAATTGTTGGATAAGCTTAGCACCCCATTAACTACTTTTGATAGAAAGAGTCTTTATCCATTTACTTTCGTGAAATCTTGTTTGGACCTTCGGGTTGGTATACTGACTTTACGGGAGAAATGGGCAAAATTAGCTTTAAAATTTGATGTACACTATGTTGCCAACGATGCGGATAAGGAGGGGCTTATATGGGTGTCTGAGAACGTTATTCCGTCAGTAGCCTTATTACAGCTTCTACAGCGCTTGCGTGTAGGAGAGGTCCTTGTAAAGGACGGATACGTTTTAGCTTGTTGTTATACGCATAAGGACTCTTATCGTGTGCAAGAGGTTGATATATCTGTTGATCTATTAAAAGGGATAGAAGATCTGTTTTTGCTCACAGGAACTGAAATAACACATGATTTCAATCATCTGGTACAAAGTGTTCAGTCGTCCAGTATATCTGGAACAAATCAATTGTTGGGTAATGATTTTTATGTAGCTGATCGTGTTAGCATGGAATGTGCTACGCTCAATACCCTACAAGGTCCCATATATATCGATGAAGATGTTACAATTATGGAGGGCGCGCATTTGCGTGGTCCATTATATCTTGGTAAAGGAGCCGTTGTAAAAATGGGCGCTACGATTTATGGGAATGTTTCGGTAGGGAAGCAGAGTGTTATTGGGGGAGAGATCGGGAATTCGGTCATTGGTGATTTTTCGGCCAAGGGGCATCATGGTTATCTAGGATGCTCGGTAATAGGAGATTGGTGTAATTTAGGAGCTGGTACCTCTAATTCCAATTTGAAGAATAACTTAAAGACTGTTTCAATTTACGATTATGCATTAGATAGTGTTCGGGATACAGGTCTTTTAAAATGCGGTGCCTTTATTGGAGACTATACTCGCCTTGGCATCAATTCGGCTTTAAATACAGGAACAGTAATTGGAATTGCAAGCATGCTAGCAGATACAAGTTTTTATGCTAAATTTGTACCGTCATTTGCTTGGGTGTTTGACGGAGGTGCTCAGACTTATGAATTTGATAAGTTTATGGCATATCTGGAGACGCTGTATGCATCAAAAGGGGAAGAGCTCACGGAGCAGATTAAAGATAAATTGAATCAACTTAACAAAAAATATAATTAAATCGTAAAATCATGCGTAAAAAAATCGTAGCTGGTAATTGGAAAATGAATTTAGACTATCAATCAGGATTGAGCTTGTTTTCTGAAATTATCAATATGGCCAAAGATGAAGTGATTGGAAACCAGGAATTGGTTGTTTGTAGTCCATTTATTCATTTGTCAAGTCTTGGGCAACTGTCTAAAAATGTCGCGAATGTAAATATTGGTGCTCAGAATATTCACCAAGCGGAGTCGGGTGCTTATACAGGTGAGATTTCGGCTTCACAAGTAAAATCAGTAGGTGCTTCACATGTTATTTTAGGTCACTCTGAAAGACGTGCTTATTTTGGTGAAACTGATGCATTGTTGGCATCTAAAGTGGATATTGCATTAAAGCATGATTTAACCCCAATATTCTGTATTGGAGAAACAAGAGAGGAACGCGAATCTGGAGCTTTCTTTGATGTGATCAAAACACAATTGACAGATGGATTGTTCCACTTGTCTAAAGAAGCTTTTGCAGCTGTGGTGTTGGCATATGAACCAGTTTGGGCAATTGGTACTGGCTTGACAGCTAGCCCTGAGCAAGCACAGGAAGTTCATAAATTTATTCGTGAGGTGTTAGCTGATCAATATGGTCAGGAGATTGCTGATAATACAAGTATTCTATATGGAGGGTCTTGTAATCCAGGTAATGCAAAAGATTTGTTTGCTCAAGCCGACATCGATGGTGGTTTGATTGGAGGTGCTTCTTTAAAATCGAGAGATTTTATTGATATCGCTAAAGTATTTAACGGCTAATTTTTAGAAATGAAATACGTAGAGGTTATCTTTCAAATGCGATCAGGTGAAGAATGGCAGAAGGATTTGTTGATATCTGATTTGGCTGATATTGGCTTTGATACTTTTGAGGATACCGAATCTGGATTTGCAGCTTATATTTCAGCTGCAAATCTTGACTTGCAAGCATTAGAAACGCTGATGCTTCAACCTTATGAAGGCCTGGAGGTCGATTATAAGATACAGGAAATAGAAAATCAGAATTGGAATAAATTGTGGGAAAGCAATTTCAACCCAATAGAGGTAGGAGGGCAATGCTATGTGCGTGCAACTTTTCATGAGGCCAAACCTGAGTTTCCCTATGAAATCATTATAGATCCGAAGATGTCTTTTGGAACAGGCCATCATCAAACAACTTCGATGATGCTTCAGTATATTTTGGAGAATGATTTTATGGGCAAGCAGGTTTTGGACATGGGCTGCGGTACAGGGATACTGGCCATTTTAGCATCAAAAAAAGGCGCGAAAGCTGTATTGGCTGTGGATTATGATGAGATATGTGTTGAAAGTGTAATCGAAAATAGGGCACTCAATCATGTTGAGCATATCGAAGCGCTCTGTGGATCTTACGAAGTTTTGGCCGGTCGGGTCTTTGATGTGATTTTGGCAAATATTAACCGTAACATTCTTTTAGAACAATTACCTCAGTATGCCTTGAGCATTCGTACAGGGGGTGAGCTGTACCTAAGTGGTTTCTATGAGCAGGAAGATTTAGCAATCTTAAGCGATGCGGCGACCACATTGGGTTTTGAGTTTATCTCCAATAAAGTTTTAAATAATTGGTGTGCAGCCAAGTTTGTGAAGCGATAATTTAGCTATGCGGATTCATTTTATAGCAATAGGTGGTAGTGTGATGCATAACCTTGCTATTTCATTGGCAAAACAAGGGCATCAAGTGACCGGTTCTGACGATCAGATCGTAGAGCCCTCCCGTTCTCATTTGATTGAAGCAGGATTGCTTCCTAATCAATTGGGGTGGTTTGAAGAAAAAGTGACGGAGGATATTGATGCTGTGATCTTGGGCGCTCATGCCCATGCAGATAATCCTGAATTAAAGCGGGCCCAGGAATTAGGTCTTAAAATTTATTCTTTTCCAGAATTTATACAAGAGCTTTCGCAGGATAAAATCCGGGTGGTTATCGCTGGAAGTTACGGTAAGACAACCATAACGAGCATGGTGATGCATGTTATGCGATTTCTAGGAAAAGAATTTGACTATTTGGTAGGAGCTCAATTAAGAGGCTTTGGTAAGTTGGTCGATATTACTAAGCATAATAAGATTATTATTATCGAAGGAGATGAATATGTTTCATCTAAGATTGATCCGAAGTCCAAATTTTTGTATTATAAACCGAATATAGCGTTAATTTCGGGTATTGTATGGAATGAGTTTAACTCGAAAATATCTCAAGAGGAATATATTAAACAATTTGAAGATTTTATTGACTCAATTCCGCCTAAAGGTACCTTAATTTATAATAAGGAAGATGTTGTGTTACAGAAGGTTCTTCAAGATACAAAAGATTGTAAGATCAATAGACATGGCTATAAGATTCCTGATTATACAATTAATAAGGGGGTGACTTACATCAATACACCGGATGGCGACGTTCCATTGCAAGTGTTTGGTAAGCACAACCTATCTAATATTGCTGGGGCGTATACGATCTGCGAATGGTTGGGGATCAAAAAGAAAGAGTTCTTTGAGGCCATAAAAAGTTTTAATACTTCGATTCGTTATTTGGAGTTTGTTGCAAGCTCGGAAGGATCTGTGGTTTATCAGGATTATGCCTGTAATGCGGATAAAGTGAAGTCAAGTATTCACGCCGTGAAAGAGCAATTTCCTAATCAGAAATTGGTTACAATTATCGAATTAAACTCGTATGATAGTTTAGATTCATCGTTTTTGTTACAATATGCAAACTCAATGAAAGAGTCGGATGTCTCTGTGGTCTACGTGAATATAAATTCCTGTAAAGAACTTAATAAAGATATCGAAAGTGTCCCCAATAATATTAAGGATAATTTTAATAACCCTGATTTAGAGGTTGTTGTGAGTTTGGATGGGCTCTATTCATTTTTAGATGGTGTCAAATCAAAAGGTTACAATTTACTTCTTATGAGTTTAAATAATTATAATGGGGTTAATTTGTCTGTGCTGGCTGATCGGTTTTTTAGAGATTTTTAGAGAAAAAATTATAATTTAATGTAAATTAAATTGTAATTTATTATTTTTGTTTAAAATATCTACCAGATGAATGCATTAGGAAAAAAAATCAGATTACTTAGACACCAAAAGGGGTGGAGTCAAGAGGATGTTGCAAAACGATTGGATATCTCAATCCCAGCATTTTCTAAAATTGAAACAGGGATTACAGATGTGAATTTGTCTCGCCTGAATCAAATCTCAAAATTATTCAATTTGACAGTTGTTCAACTTTTATCTACTTCAGATTCTGAAGAAGATAAAGAGTATGTAAACGAGGTGAATGCTTTGACGCAAAAATTACAACAACGCGATGGCGAAGTAATTGAATTGCAGAAAAAGGTTATTGATCTTTATGAGCAATTGCACAAAAGATAAGGCATATTAAAAATGTTACCGAAAAGGCAACCCAAATGGGTTGCCTTTTTTTGTTTATGCAACTTTATTTTGGTCAAAAGTGATTTTGTTTTTGTTTCTTTGTAAGTATTTTATCAAAAAATAAAGGTTGATTATTTATGGGGAGATTAAACGGGGATATAACGAATAGCCCGTCGACTGATTTTTTTAAGTCAAATGTATTGGGACAGCGTTCAGGACTCTTTGTCCTTTTCTTTACTGAAATGTGGGAACGTTTTTCGTTCTACGGGATGCGTGTACTCTTAATGCAGTTTTTAACTGCTGCAGTTATTCAAGGTAGTCCTTTCTCGGGATGGTCCTGGACTGCACAACAAGCGGGAGCACTTTATGGAACCTATGCCATGATGCTCTATTTAACTCCTATTCTAGGAGGGATTATAGCGGATAAATATATTGGATCACGGAAAGCTGTGATCATCGGTTCGGCGATTATGACGCTTGGACATGCTGCCATGGCCTTTGATACTTCCATTATGTTTTTTCTGGGTTTGATCTGTTTAGTTATTGGAACAGGTTTTTTCAAACCCAATATGCCTTCTATCTTAGGTGAAATGTATAAAGATCTACCAGAGAAAAAAGATGGAGCTTATACCATATTCTACATGGGGGTCAATGCTGGTGCTTTCTTTGGCATGATGCTATGTGGATATATAGCCGAAACGTATGGTTGGCATTGGGGATTCGGCTTGGCTGGTATCTTTATGCTTTTGGGAACACTGCAGTTTGTTTTCGCAAAACCGCTCATGGGAAATCTTGGTGTATTAACTAAATCTACCTCTGGGGAACATAAAGTTATCGCTGAGGATACCGATACCAGAAATCCATTTACCATACGGGATTATGTATTGATCGCGATAGTTTCTATTATCGGTTTCGTATATGCTTTCAATGACCCTTTGTCTAAGAATGGTATTGTTGATGTGTTTTCTGGTTTGGATACACCGTTTCTTAGAGGTCAATATATTATGGTCATTGTGGCGTTAATTCTCTTCATATATCTTATTGTGACACGGATTTTGCGTTATGATAAGGTTGTAAGGGATCGGATGTTTGCGGTCGTGTTGCTAGCGTTTTTCTTGGTCTTCTTTTTTATGAGCTTTGAGCAGGGGGCAACTTCGTTGGTTCTTGTGGCGAGAGATAATATTGATAGATCACTTACTGGTGCTGCATTGACGACCTTTAATGTGGTAAATGGTTTATTGACGATTGTACCGCTTTCGATTATTTCTTGGGTTCTGATTAAATTGGCAAAAGTAACCTGGAACAAAATTGCCATTTCAAATATCGTATTGTTTATCTGTTTTGGGTTGATCTGGGGAGCAGTAATCTGGATGTTGTACAATGAATTCAATAAAGAAGCATCAGAAATTAAAGTCTCCTGGTTTTCGATCCTAAACTCATTTTTTATCATTGCACTTGCCTCCTCGGTATCCAAAATTTGGGAGTCCAAATATAACCCATCGGCAGCCTTTAAATATGGCTTTGGTTTGATTTTGGTTGCGATAGGATTTTTTATTATCGGGTTGGGATCTATGGGGATAAGCCAAGGGGCTAAAATCTCGATGGTATTTTTGGTGCTGACCTATTTGTTCCATACATTGGGCGAATTATTTATTTCACCGGTAGGTCTTTCTTACGTATCCAAATTGGTGCCGGCTCGCATGCTCGCATTTATGTTTGGAATATGGTATTTGGCGATTGCTATTGCACAGAAGGTTGCAGCGGTATTAGGAGGACAAGTGGAAACCATCCAAGAGGAACACTCCTTGAGTTATTTCTTCTTCTTATTTACAGCAATTCCTGCCTTAGCAGGCCTGTTAGTAATGCTGTTTAATCCATTGATTAAACGATTGATGCACGGAATTAAATAACAAATATATAAGCTTCTTTTACGAAAGAAGCTTTTTTGATTAATATAAATTAGTATGGAGGTTAGTACAAGGGAATCGCTAGAAGAGATTCAAAATTTTGACGGGAAGTACCCAAGGCAAATCTGGAGTTTGTTTTTTTCCGAGATGTGGGAAAGATTCTGTTTCTATGGTATGCGCGGGATGTTGGTGTTCTTTATGATCACACAGCTAAACTTTGCTGAAAAGGATGCCAATTTACAGTATGGAGCGACACAAGCATTTGTATATGCGTTTACATTCATAGGAGGGCTGTTTGCAGACAAAATTCTTGGTTTCAGAAAGTCTTTATTCTGGGGTGGCTTATTGATGATCGTAGGAAGCTTATTTCTTGCAGCAGATCCGCATAAATATTTCTTTTTTGGTTTATCATTTATCATTATAGGTACGGGTTTCTTTAAACCCAACATATCGACGATGGTAGGCGAGCTGTATAAAAAAGGTGATGTTCGTCGTGATGGCGGCTTTTCCTTGTTTTATGCGGGAATAAATTTAGGCGCATTCTTAGGCGGATATATCTGTGTTGCGATCGGTAAAGGATATATGCTGACGTCAATTATTTCTGAGGGACATCGCTGGAATGTTGCTTTTGGTTTGGCGGCGGTAGGCATGTTGGTTAGTTTAGTGAATTTTCACTTTACCAAAAGGCATTTAGGACCAATTGGACTTCAACCTGGGGATCCTGAGGCCATAGTAAAGACGAAAGCATTACCGAAATGGGTAGAATATGCCGTATATATTGCCACGTTGATTTTTATCCCTATTATTCAGATCATGGTGTCAAAAACGCAGTATACAGACTATTTTATGTACACGATCGGCCCATTGACGCTGTTATATCTTTTTTATGAAATGTCTAAAGTGACTGCTGAAGAGCGGAATAAATTAATTGCCGCGCTGGTGTTTATCCTTTTCTCGATTATTTTTTGGGGTATATATGAGCAAAGTGGCGGTTCCTTAAGCATCTTTGCTGCTAAGCATTTGAATGATTCCTTATTGGGCGTTATGACGCTCGATCCAAATGGCGTTAACAATTCAGGTGGAGCATTATTTATTATTGCATTAGCACCTCTTTTTGGTCTTTTTTGGATTTGGCTGGGCAAACGTAAACTTGAGCCAAATACCATTATTAAGTTTGGTCTTGGCTTTGTTTTCTTGGGATTAGGTTATTATGTCCTATTTGCTACGCGTTTATTTGCTCACGATGGTATGACCTCATTGGATGTCTTTACTCTTGCACTGCTTGTGATTACCGTTGGGGAGCTTTGTCTATCACCAATTGGTCTTTCCATTATGACGAAATTGTCTCCAGCAAGATTACAAGGTATCATGATGGGCATGTGGTTCTTGGCAAGTGCTTACGGTCAATACGTAGCAGGCTTGATTGGTGCTAGTATGGCTGAAGCTAAGGAAGGAAGTTCATTGGCGGATAAACTGGTGACTTATACGGAGAGTTATAAACAATTGGGCTTATATTCTTTGATTGCTGGTGTGGTGCTTATAGCCTTATCTCCTGTTGTACGTAAATTGATGGGGAATGTAAAGTAAAGTGCGCAACTTTGAAACATTAAAGTTATTGATATAAAAAAAAGCTTGATTATTAAATCAAGCTTTTTTTATATTAATAAATCCATTTGAATTTATAATCTTTTTCTGGAACCTTCATCCGATCAGCCAGTCTAGCCAAACGATCTGGTAGTTTTAGTAGATAATCTCTCGCTTTCTCACCTTTATCATTCAGGCCAGTAACTTGATCTATTTTCCATTCAC
The DNA here is from genome assembly GCF_002421245.1 of Sphingobacterium sp. UBA5639. NCBI lineage: Bacteria > Pseudomonadati > Bacteroidota > Sphingobacteriia > Sphingobacteriales > Sphingobacteriaceae > Sphingobacterium > Sphingobacterium sp. UBA5639. Next base: position 7,891 of record NZ_DIJR01000025.1, on the reverse strand, counting down.
TGTTCAGCTCTTTCAAGATATCCACGTAGTCCAAAGCAGTATATACTCCCAATCGTTGGGCTGCGTCCGAGAAATGTGCAAATGCCTCTCCTTGGGGCTCACCGGCTTCTCTTAAGAACTGGGCCGGCATAACGATTTTTTTACGCATCATATCCTCAAATGCAATCATGACTTCACTCGGGTCTACGGTGATTGCTTTTGAAATAAAAGACATATAAGCTTTAGCATGACGTGCCTCATCAGATGCGATGACCCCACACATTTTTGCCAAAAGTTTATCGCCGCTTTTTTTGGAAAGCCCAGATACACGACGATGGGAAACGTTGGTCGCTAATTCCTGAAATGAAGTATAAATAAAATTCCGGTAAGGGTCTGCACCAGTACCAATATCAAAACCGTCTTGAATAAGATATTGTGTAGACATTTCAAATTGGCGCATGTCTATTCTACCCGACAAATAAAGGTATTTGTTCAATAGGTCACCGTGACGGTTTTCTTCAGCCGTCCAAGCGCGTACCCATTTCATCCATCCACCTTGCTCGTTTTTGTCAACGTCTTCTACCATGGTCAACCATGATTCGTACGTTGGAAGGGCCTCTTCGGTGATGGTGTCTCCAACCAATACTGCGACCAAATCATAAGAGAGCTCTTTTGCACTTTCCTGCAACTCTTTTACTTCCTCAAAAAAAGTGTCCCTAGAAGAATCTGGAAGAAAATCGGCAGGTTGCCACATCTCTTCAACAGGCTTCAGGTATTCGCTCATCTCATTGAGCATGAACGGTTCCAAATAGGTCATCACTTCTTTACGTGAGCCTTCCGGTAAATTTAGAGGTAATTCTTGCATATCATTACAAAGGTACTAAATAGCATCAATAAATTATAAAAGCTAATTATAATTGTTTAAAATGCCAAAAATTACTTTTTTGGCTGAGGATACCTTAGAAAACCGACATTGATAATGACATAAAAAACAGATTGACCGTCCTGTATTCGATAAAATACTATTAACTTTGTATAAATTATTTAGACGACGTTGGAAAAATTTAATATAGATAAAATACGAGCCGATTTTCCGATTCTTAAGAGAGAAGTAAATGGTAAACCATTGGTTTATTTGGATAATGGCGCGACAACACAGAAGCCGAGTTCTGTTATCAATTCGATTGTACATTATTATACAGATATGAATAGTAATGTGCATCGGGGCGTACATTATCTTAGTCAGATATCGACGGACGCTTTTGAGGTGACTCGAAAAAAAGTTCAGGCTTTCATCCATGCTGCTGAAGATAAGGAAATCATTATCACCAAAGGAACAACAGATGGAATTAATCTGATTGCCACTTGTTATGGCAGAGCTTTTATTCACGAAGGTGATGAGATTATTATTTCAGCGATGGAACACCATTCCAATATTGTGCCTTGGCAGATGCTCTGTGATGAAAAGGGCTGTAAAATTCGGGTCATTCCGATGAATGATAAAGGTGAGCTTGATATGGATGCCTACAGCAATTTGTTTAATGAGAAAACCAAATTAGTTGCTGTAACCTATGTTTCAAACTCCCTTGGGACAATCAATCCTGTGCGTGAGATGATTTCAATTGCTCATGGACATGGTGCTGTTGTTTTAGTCGATGCTGCGCAGGCTGTTCAACATATACAGATTGATGTTCAAAAGCTGGATGTAGATTTTCTGGTATTTTCCGGACATAAAATGTACGGTCCTACAGGTGTAGGAGTGTTATATGGCAAAGAGGAGCTATTGAACGCGATGCCACCTTATCAAGGTGGTGGAGATATGATTAAAGAGGTTACTTTTGAAAAAACGACCTATAATGAATTGCCTTTTAAATTTGAGGCGGGTACGCCTAATATTGAAGCCGGTATCTGTTTGAACGAGGCCATCGATTATATCAATTCAATAGGTCTGGAAAATATCGAGGCCTACGAACATGATTTGTTGCAATACGCTACGGAGAAGTTGGCTGAAATTCCGGGCATGCGGTTTATTGGAACGGCAGAGCAGAAATGTTCCGTTATTTCATTTGTAATTGATGGCACGCATCCTTACGACGTTGGTGTGATCTTGGATAAATTGGGGATCGCTGTACGTACAGGCCATCATTGTGCCCAACCTGTCATGGATAGGTTCGGTATTCCGGGAACTATTCGTGCTTCTTTAGCCGTATATAATACAAAAGAGGAAATAGATATTTTGGTCGCCGGTATCCAACGCGCGGTCAATATGTTGGTTTAATAAAAAATAGGTATGACCATTAATGAAATACAGGATGAATTAATTGAGGATTTTGCTTTCTTTACGGATTGGATGGAAAAATATGAGTACATCATCCAACTTGGAAAAGAAGTACCTCTAATTGATGAACAATACAAAACAGATGAATATATCATCAAAGGATGTCAGTCCAAAGTATGGCTTTTTCCAGAAATAAAGGATGGAAAAGTTTATTTTACGGCAGATAGCGATGCAATTATCACAAAAGGCTTGGTGAGTTTAATGGTCAAAGTACTATCTGGACATACCGCCAAGGAGATCGTTGATGCCGATTTATATTTTGTGGATAAAATAGGGCTGAAAGAACATTTGTCACCAACTCGGGCAAATGGATTGCTATCCATGATTAAGCAAATGAAATTATACGCTCTGGCGTTGCAAGTGAAAGCATAAAAAGGGGATTATTCATCCCCTTTATTCTTGATACTATTTTAAATAGCTGTTCCCCTCAGCTTGAGATTTATTTTGAAATTATCCAATGAGCTCCTGGATGATTATCTTTTTCATTTTCATGAGCGCTTCGTTTGCCCCCGGTCGCTGTAGTAATGTTGCAATTTGTTCGGGTACGATCTGCCAGCTTACACCGAATTCGTCTTTGCACCAGCCACACATGCTCTCTTTGCCTTTCTTCGTGATCGTATTCCAGAAATAATCAATTTCCTGCTGATCTTTACATAGAATAGTGAGTGAAATGCCTTCGTTAAAAGTGAAATTTTGTGCAACTCCGCTATCCATTGCCATAAGTGTAAAATCCCGGACTAAAAATTGGGTATGTTGAATTGATCCGGTATAGTCACCTTCTGTGTATTTCATGATCCCATTGCTTCGAAAATCATGAAATAATTCTGCATAAAATGCTAGTGCTTGTTCGCAATTTCCTTGTTGCTCTCCGCAATACATTAGCGTAGGTACAATTGCCTGTTGGTTGGTATCGCTCAGTTTACCGAGGTATAATTGCCAATTTACGCCAAACTTGTCGGCCAGCCAGCCGTAGTGCGGGCTCCAAGGGTAGGAGTTTAAAGGCATTAAGGTGTTGCCTTCCACAGCAAGTGAATTCCAGATACGATCAATTTCCTCTTTGCTTTCGCAAATGACCATAAATGATATGGATGGGTTGGGTTTGAATATAGGACCTCCATTTATTCCAATAAATTTCACACCGCTTAGGACAGCTTCAACAACGATGGGAGAGTTGTTGCTAATATGGCTTCCAGGGAAGGTACCAGCGTAAAGATCAAAGGCTTCCTTCGCGTTTTGATCGAACCAAATGGATGGGATAATTGAATTATTCATCTTTTTTTGTTTTAGCGTTCACCTATTTGTATTTGTCGTTCAGGCCTTTTTTAGCGAGGACCAACGGTTTAATTTTTTCAATACGGGATTGTTTCGTTTTTTCTTGCTTGGCCTCATCGATGTACTCGATGTATTCTTTCTGTTTTCCTGGTGTTAAAGCCTGGAAACTTTCTGCGAAGGTCGGATCCGTCTGCAGTGCTTCCAATAATAGACCAGCAGGGGCCTTCATTGGAGATTTAGTTGGCTTAAGCTCTTTTCGATCGTTAATGGTTTGGATGGATTCTTGGATATATGCGGCTATTTTTTCGGCATTCATATCCTTAACGTCTTCAAAGCGCCATTGTCGTAATGCTTTCGTTTTTCCTTCGGAGGCACTGATGAGATGTTTATCCCGATCGGTTAAGAATACACCATTATAAAACCAGAGGGAGAAGAAATTTTTGAAGCCGCCCCAACCGATAACATTTTTCCCTTTATGCGTATAGATATAGCTCCCCCATTTGAATTCCTTTTTCAATGAAGTTTGCTGGATGATTTGCTGCATAAGTTCTTCAGCCTCCTGCCAGTTCCCTCGGCTTTGGTACCAATTGGGGCCTTGTTTGTCTTTAAGTTTATCAATATTAAAATTGACAATATCGGTAATTAATTGTGTTGGAATCGGTTGATCCAAATGAATTTGTATTGCCCCTTTTGTGGTTTTAAAATTTTTGAGTTCGGTAATGAAATGCTCGATAGCAGCAGGTCCTGGATATAGGCCCAAATGGTTTTTGTTCATCGCAAAATGGATGATATTACCCTTGTATCTGAAGGTTGGCATTTGATAGGAGATCGTTTCATCTGAATCGGGAGGGACGAGGCCAGCGATAAGCTGTCTCACCTTGATCAGATATTCTTTTTTCTCCCCGTCAAATTGATTGATATATTCGTCTATTGTTGCGATGCTCGTTGTCATAATTTGTGCTATTCTTTGATTCTCGTATACTTATTTTCAATAAACTGTATCGTTTCGGACATCAGCTGATGGAGTATCTCTATATTGATGTCGCTTAATTTCTTGATGTATATGCAGGCTTTGCCTATTTTGAATTTCCCGAGCCGATCGACTAAATGTCGGTGCTCATCGGCACCGGTAAATACATAGAGGGAGATTGCTGATTTTCGGGGGCTAAATCCGATCAAAGGAGCATAGCCTTCGTGCCCACTTGCATAGGTATAATGATAGTTTCCAAATCCGATAATAGTTGGTCCGTACATTTTAGCCGGTTCACCCGTTGTGGTTTCCATTAATTGTATCAGTGTTTCACTATCGATTTGTTTTTGTGGGGCGTCAACTGTTTTTATAAAGTCTTGGACAGATGCTTCGGTATATGCCGTTTTATTTTTTGCCATGTATAGTTGATGTCTTTTGACGGATATTCGGATAACCTCAATTGAATATATTGTATTTGAAGTAATTCGATGAGCAGCTATTTTTAGAGAGAACTATTTTTGGAACATAAAATCGAAAGCCCCAGTTCTCAGATTGATACCATATTCTAGATAAGCTTTCATGCAAGCTAAAAAGTTGGCCCAACCCTCTGTTTGTCGCATCATCATTAAAATTCCATCTGCATCGTTGTTCATCTCGTGTTCTGTAATTTTTATGACGGTCGCGTTTTCTCCGAATGTGGATAGTGCGATTTCTACCACTTGATTGGGAAGTCCCCCGCTCCAGTCAAAAGAGATATATGAATTGGGCCTGATGGTTTTTCCTGTCACGGGAAAACTGTCGGGAAATTCTGGAAATGTCCATTCTACCGTTTTATCTGTCTCTAGACGTCCAGTCGAAGATTTTATAAAATAGTGATTCATTTTATTGGGATCTACAATAGCCTCAAAAACTTCGTTGATTGGTTTCTGAATTTGGATGCTGGCTTTGGCGGTTAGTTTTTCCATATTAATTTAAAGTTTTAGACAAATATTCAATAAATACAGATAGCTTGTATCTGATTATGTTAAAAATATTGAAAAAGATCTTTTCGTGACCATGGACCAATCTATTGTCCAAATCACTGTTTATTTATTTTAAGATGTATAGACTATATAAACACCTTATTGAAGAATAGGTTTTCATTTGGGGGACCTGGATCAATATTTCCCCTAAAAGGAACGAATTGTACACTTGTATAATATAGTTTTGGCGTATTTTTGACTATAGTTAAAATTGATCCTGCATTCCTTCCATTAGGTCGCAAGGAACGATAATCCAATAAATTTAGAAAGGGTATCCGTCTGAATCTTTCAGGTGGTATTTGCCGTCTTCATAAAACCAACGTTATGTTTAAAATCAAGTGTTTTTTTCTTTTTATGTTTTCTTCGGGCGTTTTTTTTTCGAGCGCACAGACTAAAAATGTAAATGAAGGCAATGAGGCTTCAAATATGTTTAATGATGCGACAACACGTGATAAAAATGCGATTGTTGAGGCAGAAACCGGTTGGTGGAAACAAGCAGCATTAACTCGTGAACAACGCCTGGAAAAATGGAAGGCAGCCTCATTTGGTATGTTTGTTCATTGGGGTATTTATTCCCAATATGGAAATATTTGGAAAGGGAAGGCGGGCGGCGGCTATGCGGAGCATCTGATGCGTGTGATGAAAATCCCACGTAGTGAGTATCTTGATTCAGCACGTCGATTTAATCCGCTAAAGTTTAATGCGGAGGAATGGGTATTGTTGGCAAAAAATGCAGGGATGAAATATTTTATTATTACGGCTAAGCACCATGATGGCTTTGCGATGTATCCTTCTGCATTTTCAAGTGACTACTCATTGTCAAGCACGGGATTCAAAAGGGACCCGTTGGCGGAATTAGCAGCTGCCTGCCATAGACATGGACTCTTGTTTGGCTTCTATTATTCGCATGCTTTTGACTGGGAGCATCCGGATGCTCCCGGTAATGACTGGGATTACCGTAATCCAGGCGGTGATAAATTGTTGGGTGGCACAAATTGGTTTGACAAACATCCTGAATGGTTGACAAAGGCTCGGCATTACGTAGATCAAAAGGCGATTCCTCAGATTGAGGAACTTATTCAGCGCTATCATCCGGATTTGTTATGGTTTGATACACCGCATAAGTTGCCGCTGTCTGAAAACCTGAGAATTTTAAAGGCTATTCGAACAGCAGATCCGAATATTATTGTCAATGGTCGATTGGCACGTACCGAGGAAAAGAATTACGGCGATTACCTGAATACGGCAGATCGACCTGAGGAATATTATCCAGTTGCTTCTGGCGCTTATTGGGAGGCCATACCGACTACAAATGAATCCTATGGTTATTCGTCGACTGATAAGAGCCATAAACCGACAACTCATTTTATCAAACTTTTAGCGAAGGCTAGGGCCATGGGCGGGAATATTCTAATGAATATTGGCCCCAAGGGAGATGGAAGCATCGACAGCGCTGATGTCGCTATTTTAAAGGGATTAGGCCAGTGGATGCGGGGGAATAGTGAAAGTGTCATTGATGTTGGACCATCTCGCTTACCTCGTCAGCCTTGGGGAGTCATTACTCAGCGTAAGAATACCCTGTATTTACACGTTTTCGAACGCCCTCAACGGAATGATCTGATTGTCGGCGGATTGGGTGCTCAGGTTAATTCGGTTTCGTTATTGTCGGGAGAAACTATCGGAAAATATAGGTCCGACAAAGATGGACTGCATATTCCTATAGATCAAATTGCTTCTGAGGATGATGACCTGGTCGTAGTGGTGCAATTGAAGGATAGCATAGCTAATCCAATAAATCCTACTTTAATGTATGTGGATCATCATGTCAATAAAAATCGGCTACTGACCTTTTATGCAAAACAGATCGGAAATCCGATGAAGTTTGGGGACGGTAAAAAGAATCGCTATTATGTGACGGGTTGGACTAGGTTAAGTCAAGGGTTAAGATGGGATACCCATGTGTTAAATGGCGGGCGCTTCAAAGTAGCTGTACGGTATGTGAAAGATGTTGTAGATACAGGAGGTAAGCTGGGCTTGAATTTAGGGGGGAAGAATATTGATTTTACGATAGATCCGTCTTCTTCCGTTGGTTTGCGTGAACATCAGCTTGAATTGGGTACGGTGACATTGCCAAAGGGCAAGCAAGTGATTGAATTACGTGCCCATACTATAGCGGGAGCAGAAATGGTGAAATTTTTGGAAGTCAAATTGCTTCCGGAATAATATTTCACAGAACAAGCTTGTGTGTTATGACTGGTCCATCCTTGTGCTTCCTTGGATCAAACCCTGGATCATACCGAAAGTTTGGGG